>CAJAFH010000106.1 GCA_903939005.1 uncultured Actinomycetes bacterium
GGTTTAGCTTTCGAGCTGCCAGTATTCCTATTAACTTTTAATTTGATTGGTTTCTTACGAGGCTCAACGATTTTGAAGCCTTGGCGAATCTGGGTCTTCTCAATAACTTTAGCGGCTGCTGCTTTAACACCAACCTCAGATCCAATAACCATGAGTTTTCTAGCCGGACCACTAGTAGTCCTTTACTTCTTAGCTGGTCTAATTTCACTGCTTCTGGATAAACGCAGAGACAAACGCAAACAAAGTCGAGATTCTGCAGATTTTGATCCATCCGCATCACCAATAGATTAATTTGAATCGGTAGGTTTGTCTCATGTGGTTGGTGGTCGTAAACCCTAAAGCGGGCATGGGCGCTGCAGCTTCGCTGGCAACCCAAATAGTTGGATTCATGCAGTCGCGCGATATTTCATATCGAATGATTTCTCCGAACAGCGCTGCCGAAACTAAATCGTTAGTACGAGAATCGTTACGAAATGGCGAGGCCACCAGGTTGCTTAGCGTTGGGGGAGATGGTTTATTTCACCTGTTACTTCAGTTGGCGATTGAATTTAGAGTTCCATTAGCAGTAGCGCCTGGGGGTACCGGAAATGATTTCTATCGAACCTTAGGTTGGTTTGATCACGACTTAACTGTTTATCTCGAACACTTGATTTCAACCGCACCTACGTTGGTAGATGTTGGAGTTGTTGATGGCGAGTATTTTGGTGCTGTTCTTTCAAGTGGTTTTGATTCAGTTGTTAACGAGCGAGCAAACAAACTGAAATGGCCAAAGGGACCAGCTAGATACAATGCTGCTATTGCTTTGGAATTTCCAAAGTTCAAAGCAATCGAATTCAAAATTTTCGCCGATGAAAATGTCCTGGAAGTTGAAGCTATGTTGATAGCCATCGGAAATGGAAGTTCTTATGGCGGCGGTATGCGAGTTTGTCCCGACGCCGATTTGAACGATGGACTTTTTGACATCATGATTTTGCATCCAGTTTCAAAGTTGGAATTCATCAAGGTATTTCCAACGGTCTATAAAGGAACTCATGTGGAGCACCCGCAAGTTGAAGTAATACGGGCCAACCGGATTCGCATTGAATCTTCTGCTGTTGCCTACGCCGATGGTGAACGAATCGGTCAACTGCCAGTTCAAGTCGAATCTTTACCGCAAAGCCTGCTAACTTGGCCCGCATGAGCGGCGCGGATCAACTTTCTCCCGCCGAAGCATATGCAGCGGCCAAATCACGCGCTAAGCACGCGGTGACTCAGGAATTCATCGACTCTTTTGATTTTGGTTTCGATGATTTTCAGATCGAAGCTTGCCACGCGCTCGAAGATGGACATGGCGTATTGGTCGCAGCGCCAACAGGTGCTGGAAAGACCGTTGTAGGGGAATTCGCAGCTTATTTCGCCCTTAAGAACAGCAAGAAGTGTTTCTACACCACCCCTATTAAGGCGTTATCGAATCAAAAGTTTGCTGAATTCGTTGAACGTTTTGGCGAAGAAAAAGTTGGCTTGCTAACTGGAGATACCAGCATCAATAGTGAAGCGGATATTTTGGTCATGACGACTGAAGTTCTGCGCAACATGCTTTATGCAGGTTCAAACACCCTCAATAACTTGGGGTGGGTAGTAATGGATGAAGTTCATTATCTGGCCGATAAATTTCGTGGGGGAGTCTGGGAAGAAGTACTTATTCACTTAATGGAAAGTGTGCAAGTTATTTCACTCTCGGCCACAGTTTCAAATGCCGAGGAATTTGGCGAATGGTTAAATGAGATTCGCGGGAATACCACTGTTGTAGTTAGTGAAGTTAGGCCGATTCCGCTTTATCAACATGTGCTCATTGGACAACGTTTAGTCGATTTATTTAGTAAGCCAGGACAAGTAAATCCGGAAATTCTAAAACTCGAACGTGAAGCGATGCGAAAAGTGCATACTGATCGCAACAGACGCGAGCGTTTTGGTCAAAACGAAAGCCGGTTATCGCGCGCCGACATTATTGAAAAACTCAATCGCGAAAATTTACTGCCCGCCATCACTTTTATCTTCTCTCGTGCTGGTTGTGATGCCGCAGTGAATCAATGTTTAAATGCCGGGCTACGACTTACCAATTCGGAAGAACGTGCCGAAATTACCAAGACTGCTTTGTATTACACACAGAACTTAGCTGAAGAAGATTTAGCAGTTCTTGGCTTTGATCAATGGTTGAGTGCACTTGAACGCGGCATCGCGGCGCACCATGCTGGTTTGCTTCCAAGTTTTAAAGAGGCAATTGAAGATCTCTTCAAACGCGGATATATCAAGGCAGTTTTTGCCACTGAAACGCTTGCCTTGGGCATCAACATGCCAGCTCGAACTGTGGTGTTAGAGAAGTTAACTAAATGGAATGGTGAAGCGCATGTACCCATCACGCCAGGGGAGTACACGCAGTTAACTGGTCGAGCAGGGCGACGTGGTATTGATATTGAAGGCAACGCGGTTGTGCAATGGTCTCCTTCGGTTGATTCAGCAACCGCGGCAGGACTAGCTTCAACCAGAACTTACCCGTTGCGTTCCTCATTTACGCCTACTTACAACATGGCGATCAACTTAATTAGTCGCTTCGGTCGCGAGCGGGCTCGAGGATCACTTGAATCATCATTCGCTCAGTTCCAAGCCGATCGCGCTGTAGTTGGCCTTGATCGACAAGTACGCCGTAATCAGACCGCAATTGATGAACTGGTCGATTCGGCGCAATGTCATTTGGGTGATTTCAACTCTTATGCATCGATGCGTCGTGAAATAAAAGAACTTGAAGCGCTGTTATCTAAACGCGGCGGCCGGAAAACTTTTGATAATCGACAACGCCAACATCTCGAGGGCGAAATCGATCAACTTCGTAAAGCTTTACGAAATCACGCCTGCCACGGATGTAATGAACGCGAAGCACACGCACGTTTACAAGAACGAGCCGGTCGATTGCGCCGCGAGAACGAAGGCTTAACTAATCGCATTGAGAACCGCACACACGTTATTGCTAAAACTTTTGATCGCATCTGCGCTGTTCTAGATGAACTCGGATATATCGAGGGTGAAAAACCGCTCGCCCAAGGAAAGATCTTGGCCAAAATTTATGCCGAATCTGACCTGCTCTTAACTGAAACAATTCGCTTAGGTCTGCTCGATGAGTTAAACCCAGCTGAACTACTATCGGTTGTCTCTTGCATGATTTATCAATCTCGTTCCCAAGAAGATTTAGCTCCTAAAATTCCGCACCAAAACGTGGCGAATGCGCTGGGTCAAATCGCACATGTTTGGGGGCAGCTCGAGGAAATCGAAGAGAAGCACCAAGTGCAGACGCAGAAGGCGCCAGATCTTGGCTTCTGTTATATCTCTTATCGATGGGCCAATGGCAACTCACTAAATAGCGTCCTCAAAGGTAGCGATATGTCGGTAGGAGATTTTGTTAGATCAACCAAACAGCTAATCGATCTCATGAATCAAATCGCAGCGGCCAGCGAAAAACTACGCCCAACTTGTCGCGAGGCAGTTAAGCGCATTGATCGGGGAGTAGTCAGTTATATGCTGGGCGACCTATGACTTTAATGTTGCTCGATAGCGCATCGCTTTGGTACCGCGCTTACTACGGAATGCCAGATACTTTATTGGGTCCAGATGGAACGCCGGTTAACGCAATTCGTGGTTACCTAGATATGACAGCGCGGTTAGTTGGTATCTATAAGCCTGATCGATTAGTAGCTTGCCTTGATGGAGATTGGCGTCCTAGTTGGCGCGTTGATATTTTCCCAGCTTATAAAGCTAATCGCTTAGAAGAAGAGAGTGATGAAGAAGTAGAGCCAGAAACGTTAACTCCACAAATTCCGATCTTGCTAGATATTTTAGATCTATTTGGAATCCCAGTAGTTGGCGTTGATGATTATGAAGCCGATGACGTCATGGCCACTTATGCCGAAGTTGAACCAGGCCCAATCAGAATTGTTACTGGTGATCGAGATTTATTCCAAATGGTTGATGACAAACGCGATATCAAAGTTGTTTATCTAGCAAAAGGTATCTCGCAGCACGACTTAGTAGATATCAAATATGTTGCCGATAAGTATGCAATTCCAGGTGATCGTTACGACTTATTTGCAATGTTTAGAGGCGACCCATCTGATGGCTTACCTGGCGTAAAGGGAATCGGTGAAAAAGGTGCGGCTGTAATTGCAAACAACTTTGCTACCGTTGAAGCTGCCCTCGCTGCAGCACACGATTCGCACGATTCATTACCGCCAGCCCTTGCGAAGAAAATTATTGCAGGCGCTGATTACCTAAGTATCGCGCCTAAGTTAGTGCGAGTTGCTCGTGATGCGCCGCTGCCAAAAGTTGATTTATCCATGCCTAAGGCGCCGGCTGACTTATCAAAGCTCTATCAAATCAAAGATCAATACGGGCTCGGAGCAAGTATCGATCGTTTAATTGCTGCCCTTGGCTGGTAATACATGTTTGCACTCTATTCATTCTTAAGTGGGCTCTTGCTTTCGGCTGCGTTTAAGCCAATTGGTCTCTGGTTTGCCGCCCCTCTTGCAATCGCACTTCTGATTTACACAATCAATAAGAATGGCAAGCACTTCGCATCCTTTGCGATGTTTGCATTTACTTTCAATGCGGCAGGGTTAATTTGGAGCAATAAATATGTCGGAATTACTCCATGGATCGCACTTGTGCTGCTTCAAACAATGTTCTACCTGCCCCTGGGCTTTCTAAAACGAATAGGGGAGTCCTGGTATTTCTTTCTTCCAGTCGCATTCCTTGCGTTAGAAGAATTACGTTCTCGTTTCCCATTTGGTGGTTTCGGTTGGTTACGTGTCGGCTTCTCGCAAGTTGATGCACCGTATGCGCGTCTTGCCAGCATCGGAGGAGTATCACTTCTTTCATTAGCCACACTTTTACTCGGTGTTGCAGCGTTCCAATTGGCAAAGCGGGGAAGTGGCATAACTCTTCCGGCGATTGCTATTGCACTAACCCTGAGTGGAATCTTCATACTTCCTAATAACTCCCCACGCCAAACTTTCCAAGTTCTTGCCGTGCAAGGTTCAGTTCCGAAATTGGGACTTGATTTCAATGAGCGAGCTACCGAAGTTTTCTATCGACATGTAATCGAAACAGAGAAATCGCTCACCAAAGGAAAGAAACAAAATTTGATTATTTGGCCAGAGAATTCCGTTGATGTAGATCCATTTAACAATCCAAAAATCGGAGCTGCGATTTCCTCATTAGTCGACAAAGCAGAAGTTCCGTTAATCATCGGGGCAGTTCTGCGCTCTGATGGCCAATTGCAAAATGCCTCAATTCTTTGGGAACCTAAAACTGGGGCCTCTACAAGATATGTAAAAAGACATTTGACCCCATTCGGTGAGGTAATGCCGCTGCGTTCTGCGTTGACATTCTTCTCTGATTTGCCCAACCAAGTCGAAGACTTTTCACCCGGCAATTTAGCTGTAGTCCATCAAGTGGGTCAGGCAAAAATTGCTCCAATTATCTGTTTCGAGTTAATTGATGATCGCATGATTCAAAGTTCAGCTAGCCAGAGCAACTTGTTCGTCGTCCAAACAAATAGTGCGACTTTTGCCAATACGGCTGAAAGCGCCCAGCAATTAGCGATAACTCGAATTCGAAGTATTGAACATGCCAGATATTCAGTCAGCGTTTCGACAGTTGGTATTTCGGCTATTGTCGACACAAACGGCATCGTTTTGAAATCCACTAGAGAGAACATCGCAACAAGTATCAATAGCACAGTCGCACTGAACGCAACTAGAACGATTTATGATCGAATTGGTGAGTTTGCTTGGGTCTTGGTGTTGCTCATTGGCCTGGGATTTGGGGCTGGATTGAGCTATGCCGCCCGTGTGGGTAAACGCCGATAAGTTACATTATGTTAAGTAAAAGGAATTAGCCACTACCCCTTTTGAGCGTGAATTCCCGTACTTTCTATTCAGCGTATTCAGCTATTGGTGTGCAAGAACAGATCAAGTTCCGGTCACCGTGAACTCCATCGACACGACCCACGGTAGGAAAATACTTACCGCGAGTACCGATTAATTCACCCGAAATAAGCCCCTCTCGGGCTCCAGGCGTGGCGCCCATAGTGCGGCTATAGGCACGATCCCAATTAGGATCTAAAACTGCCTCAATGGTGTGAGGCGCATTTCTCAGCGCTGAACCCTCAACCTCTACTTTACCTTCTATGATCTGGTCGATTTCGGTCCGAATCGCCTTCATGGCGGCGATAAAGCGGTCCAATTCGGCAATATCTTCACTCTCAGTCGGCTCAATCATGAAAGTACCCGCAACCGGGAAACTCATGGTTGGGGCGTGGAAGCCATAATCCATTAGACGCTTGGCGATGTCATCGACAGTAACGCCGCTGATCTTGGTGATCTCGCGCAGATCAAGAATGCACTCGTGAGCCA
>CAJAFH010000107.1 GCA_903939005.1 uncultured Actinomycetes bacterium
GATTCGCCCAGCTGGTGAAAGTTTCAAAACTCCGGGTGAATTAGCACCAGAACTTTCGCGCGATGAGTTTGCGCTGTATGACTTAATCTGGAAACGCACGGTCGCGTCACAAATGGCTGATGCTAAGAAGATGCAGATGCGCGTTGACTTCGATGCAAAAACTAGCGATAGTCGCGAAACTATTTTCCGCGCTAATGGTTCGGTAATAACTTTCCCAGGCTTTCTAGCTGCTTACGATGATTTAGCTGATGAAAAAGAGGGCGAAGAATCAGAAGATAAGCGCTTGCCAGCTATGAGCGTTGGACAGAGCGTAAAAGTTGAGGAATACAGTTGCGAGGGGCATGAAACAAAGCCGCCTGCTCGTTATACCGAACCAACGCTAGTTAAGAAGCTAGAAGAATTAGGCATTGGTCGCCCTTCAACATTTGCTTCAATTATTGCAACGATTCAAGATCGCGGTTATGTTTCAAAGCGCGGAAGAGCTTTAGTGCCTACTTTCTTAGCTTTTTCAGTAACTGGCTTGCTCGAAACACACTTTACAAAATTAGTTGATTACGAATTCACCGCCAGTATGGAAGAAGATCTCGATAAGATCGCAAGTGGTCAAGCAAAGCGCGTTGATTGGTTACGTGATTTCTTCTATGGCCACGATGGTGAACCTGGTTTAAATGAACTATCAGCTGACTTGGGCGCAATTGATGCGCGTGAAGTTAACACCATGCGCTTATCACCTGAAATCGAAATTCGAGTTGGTCGCTATGGTGCCTACCTGCAAGAGGGCGAAGGCGAAACTCGCAAATTAGCTAACGTTCCAGAATCACTAGCACCAGATGAATTAACTTTGGCAAAAGCCATCGAACTACTTGCCGCCCCGTCAGGTGAACGTGATTTAGGAATTGATCCAGCAACTAATTTGCCGATCATTGCAAAGAGCGGTCGCTTTGGGCCATACGTAACGGAAGTTTTCCCAGTAGAGCCGGTTGTAGAAGGCGCCAAGAAGAAGCGCAAGAAAGCTGATGATCCCAAACCAAAAACAGCTTCACTCCTTTCAACCATGACGCTAGACACAATCACTTATGAAGATGCGTTACAACTTTTATCTTTGCCACGCACTCTCGGAACTAATTCCGCCGGCGATGACATCACTGTGCAAAATGGTCGCTATGGCGCCTACCTAAAAGCAGGTGCTGATTCGCGCACGCTAACTTCCGAAGATCAATTATTTTCTATTACTTTAGATGAAGCACTCGAGATTTATTCCAAGCCAAAGGAACGCCGTCGCGGAGTTGCTAAGCCACCTTTGAAAGAATTGGGCATTGATCCAACTACCGAGAAACCTTTAATTATTAAAGATGGTCGATTTGGAATGTATGTAACCGATGGCGAAACAAATGCGACTCTTCGCCGTGGTGACACAGTCGAAGCGATGACCATCGAACGCGGACTTGAATTATTAGCTGGCCGCCGAGCGTGGGAAGCTGAGAATGGTGGAGCCGCGCGACCTAAGAAGAGTCGCAAAAAGGCCGCTAAAGCAGCGCCAACTCTGACGAAAAAAACCGTTAAAAAAGCAGCCACTAAGCGAGTTGCTAAAAAGGCAGCCACTGGGAAAGCGAAAACTAAGCCCACTACGATTGAGCCGTGAGCAACACTCTTCCAAGACCGGCGGCGCCGGCACCAGATGAGACTCGAAGTGTTTTAGCAATCCCCGCTTTTCGCCGACTATGGCAAGCGATGGCATTTGGTTCACTGGGAGATTGGCTCGGATTACTTGCAACAACTGCGCTGGCTCAACAATTATCAGGCGGAAATTATGCAACAGCTAACTTTGCAATTGCTGGCGTCTTCATCGCCCGCTTACTACCGGCGGTTTTCTTAGGACCAATTGCTGGCGTTATTGCTGATCGACTTGATCGACGAATGCTTATGGTTGTGGCTGATGTAATTCGTTTTGCACTCTATATTTCAATTCCCATTGTTAATAACTATTTCTGGCTCTATACCGCAACAATTTTAGTGGAATGTGTTTCGCTTTTCTGGTCACCAGCAAAAGATGCGAGCGTTCCTAATTTAGTGCCCAAAGAGAAACTCGAAAGTGCTAACCAAGTATCACTCTTTGCCGCTTACGGAACTGCGCCAATTGCAGCTGGACTCTTTGCAATATTGGCGCTTCTAAGCAGCGCTATCGCAGCAGCTTTTCCAAGCTTTAAAGGCACCTCAATTGATATCGCACTATATATAAACGCTCTAAGTTTTGCATTTAGCGCATGGACAATTTTTAATTTACGCGAAATTCCAAAACGCCACCAATCAGGTAAGCAAGCTGACTCCAGTGTTGGCAAATCTTTAATCGAAGGTTATAAAGTTGTCAGCAGCTCAAAGATAATTCGTGGTCTTATTGTTGGGATGATCGGTGCTTTTATAGCTGCAGGCGCAGTTATTGGCTTAGCGCGAACCTTCGTAGGTGACTTAGGCGGCGGTGATGCTGGTTACGGCGTGCTCTTTGGTTCGGTATTTACTGGTCTTGCGATCGGAATCGCATTTGGTCCAAAAATATTTGCGCAATTCTCTCGCCGCCGACTATTTGGCGCTTCCTTAACTGTTGCCGGATCCTTCTTAGTTCTACTTGCCGCAATTCCAAACTTCACGCTAGCGGTCTTTATCGTGATTATTTTGGGTGCTTTTTCTGGCGTTTGTTGGGTTACCGGATTTACGATGCTAGGACTTGAAGTTCACGACGATGTTCGTGGCCGCACATTCGCATTCATGCAATCAATTATTCGAGTAACCCTGGTTGCGGTTCTAGCAATTTCACCAATCATTGCGGCATACATCGGTGAATATCGAATTAAAGTTCGCAATACCGAAGTTGCCTATAACGGAGCTGCGATAACTTTGTTATTAGCTGGCTTATTTGCAATCTTAATTGGCGCAGTTTCCTACCATCAGATGAAAGACCGTCCAAATGTTTCTATTTGGAGTGATATTTCAAATGCAATCAAGGGCGAACTTGGTTCGATTACTGGAGCGCAAACAAAGGGAATTTTTATTGCCTTTGAAGGTGGCGAAGGCAGCGGTAAATCAACTCAAAGTAAATTATTGAAGAAGTGGCTAGAAGAAGAAGGCGAAGAAGTACTTCTTAGTCGCGAACCTGGCGGAACTGAGATGGGTAAAGATTTACGACGAATATTGCTTGATCATTCAACGGGTGAAATTTCACCACGTGCCGAAGCACTTTTATATGCTGCAGATCGTGCACACCATGTCTTTTCAAAGATTCGCCCTGCGCTAGATCGTGGCGAAGTTGTTATTACCGATCGCTACTTTGATTCTTCAATTGCTTATCAAGGTGCTGGTCGCATCCTGGTTTCAGGTGAAGTAGCACGTATCTCGCGTTGGGCTACCGAGTCGCTGTTCCCGACGTTAACCATTTTGATTGATCAACCAGCTGAAATTGGGCTAAGCCGGTTAAAGAGTAAAGATAGATTGGAAATCGAACCAATTGATTTCCATGAAAGAATTCGCCAAGAGTATTTACAGTTAACACTGCTTGACCCAGAGCGATATTTAGTTGTCGATGGTCGTCAATCCATTGAAGAGATTCATGACGAAATCATTGCTCGAGTTGGTGAAATTCCTGGGCTACGTCGAAATATTCGCGATGCGCAAGGAAATCGTTTGATGAAACCAATTCGTCGCGCTGCTTCAACAGCTCGAAATACTGCCCGCAAAACAGTAAAGAAGAAATAGCGATGTCGGTTTACGATCAATTAGTTGGTCAAGCCCATTTGATAAAAATTCTCGAAGGTGCCGTGGCTGCTGCTCGCAGCGGTGAAGAATCACAAGAGATGACGCATGCTTGGTTATTTACTGGCCCACCCGGAAGTGGCCGATCATCGGCTGCAGTTGCTTTCGCATCTGCCCTGATTTGCAGCAACGATGGTTGTGGCACTTGCGTTAATTGTCGAGCGGCTAAAGCTGGCACGCACGCTGATGTGGAAATCATTCGCACCGAAGGTTTATCAATCAAAATCGAAGAGATTCGTGAGCTGCTAACGCGTGTGGCTTGGGCGCCAGCAATGGGTGGATGGCGAGTGGTTGTCATGGAAGATGCTGATCGCCTGACTGAATCAGCAGCTAATGCCCTTCTTAAAGCGATTGAAGAGCCTGGAAATCGCACAGTTTGGTTGTTATGCGCACCAACTTTGCATGATGTGTTGCCAACTATTCGTTCAAGATGCCGCCATCTGCAGTTAGTAACACCTAGCGCCAAAGATGTGGCAGATGTTTTGATTAATCGCGAAGGTGTTTCACCTGCAATGGCAGATTATGCCGCCCGCGCTTCGCAAGGACATATTGGTCGCGCTAGATATTTAGCAAGTGATGAAACTATTCGTAATCGCCGAAATACAATTATTAAATTACCGATGCAGATTAATGACGTGGCATCTGCATTTAAAGCCGCTGAGACACTTTTGAATTTAGCTACTGAAGAAGCTGAAGTTGCA
>CAJAFH010000108.1 GCA_903939005.1 uncultured Actinomycetes bacterium
CCACATAAGTGCGACCAGTGTTATCACGGAGAGCTGCAGCTTGCTTTGCGCCACTGCGCTTCAAAGTTGCCTGTGCCAGAGTGACTAACTTTTGATCTTCTGGATTATTCAGCATCTGCTACTGGCTCCACTAACTTTTCGACAAGAACGCTACTTATTCTACGACGGCGACCGATTGGACGTTCTGAAGTAATAGACCAACCACCCAAATCAACGGTGCTGCCGGTAATTGGAACACGGCCAAGCTTCTGCGCCATCAGACCGCCAATGGTGTCAACGTCTTCGAAGTCTTGCGCTTCTATTTCAATTTCAAGTTCCTCGGCCAAATCTTCAATATGTAACGCAGCCTTTGCGCGAGCTTTGGTTTTCTCTTCATTTAACCAAGTAAATGAATCATCGCCATCATCATATTCATCGGCAATCTCGCCCACGATTTCTTCAATAATATCTTCAATGGTAATTAGGCCAGCAGTGCCACCGTATTCATCAACCACAATTGCTAAGTGAATCTGATCGCGCTGCATTTCCTTCAATAACTCTGCGGCGATCTTGATCTCAGGAACGAAAGTGGCTGGGCGCAAATGCTGTTCTACGCGCTCAGTTGTTTCAGCCTCATGATGATCAAGTGCGCGACGGGCTAAATCTTTCACATAAGTAATGCCAATAATGTTGTCGATGTTTTCGCCTACGACTGGAATTCGCGAGAAGCCAGAACGAAGCGCAAGAGACAAACCTTGGCGCAGCGTCTTATCTTTTTCCACCCAAACCATGTCAGTGCGGGGCACCATTAATTCGCGTACCAAAGTATCGCCCAGCTCGAATACCGAGTGAATCATTTCGTGCTCATCAGACTCAACTAGGCCGCGTTCGTGAGCTTGATCTACTAAGTCGCGCAGTTCGGCTTCATTAGCAAATGGCCCACTTCTAAAGCCTTTTCCAGGTGTAATCGCATTACCAATTGCAATAAGTAATTTAGTAAGTGGAGCAAGTATGAAGGCTAAGAAATAAGCCACGGTTGCACCAGCTAGAGCCCAGTTATCAGGTCTTTGTTTACCGAGTGTGCGAGGTCCAACTCCGACCATCACATATGAAACAACCACCATGATTGCAACCGTTAGCGCCATTGCTTGGGCCGATGAATATTCGCGCAACAAGATGACTGCTAATAAAACGGTGGCAGTTAATTCGCAAGTCTTTCTAACCAAGAGAACTACATTTAAATATCTAGCTTGATCGAAGAAAACTTTCTTAAGTATCGCTCCGCCACGCTTACTCTCTAGTTTTTCAATCACAACTCGAGAGATTGAAGCAAGTGCTGATTCGGTGCCAGCTAAAAAGCCAGCGAAAGCTAAAAGTGCAATGATGGAAATTATGGGCAGGGGGTTCATTTACTTTCAGCACTCCATTGTTTTACTAGGGATTCTTGCAGCTCGAACATAACTTTCTCTTCTACTGCTTCAGCGTGGTCATATCCCAAGATATGTAGCAACCCATGCGTAGCCAAAATAAACATTTCATGTTCGGGAGAATGGCCAGCTAAATTTGCTTGCGCTGTTGCAAAGTCTGGTGAAATAACAATGTCGCCCAAAGTTACGACTTCACCTTCGGTTTCAGGTAGATCCATTGGAAATGAGAGCACATCAGTTGAGCCAGGCTCGTCCATCCACTTAATGTGTAGTTCAGTCATTTCGGCATCATCGACAAAAGTGACATTCAAATCACAATCTGGGTGCAAATCTAATTTAGTCATCGCAAAAGCCAAAAGCGACTGAATTTGATCGCCAGGTGCTAGTGCCCCTGATTTATTAGTTATTTCAATGGTCATGGATTACGGATCGAACGCGGGGTTTGGCGCGCTTCATTGAACTTGTCATAAGCCTTAACAATGTCACCAATTAAGCGGTGGCGAACCACATCTTCGGCAGTTAACTCTTGGAAAGAGATGTCATCGATATCTTGCAAAATATCGCGAATAATTGCCAGCCCTGATTTAGCACCATTAGGTAAATCAATCTGTGTTACATCGCCAGTGATTACCATTTTGGAGCCAAAACCTAGCCGAGTTAGGAACATCTTCATCTGCTCTGGCGTGGTGTTCTGCGCTTCATCAAGAATAATGAAGGCATCATTAAGCGTGCGACCACGCATAAATGCAAGAGGTGCAACTTCGATAACCCCTGATTGCATTAGCCGCGGAATTGAATCGATATCAATCATGTCGTGTAGCGCATCAAAAAGTGGTCGTAAATATGGATCAATTTTTTCAGAAAGTGAACCAGGCAAGAAGCCTAAATGTTCGCCGGCTTCAACTGCTGGGCGAGTTAAAACAATGCGATTAACTTTCTTTGCTTGCAGCGCAGCCACAGCTTTTGCCATTGCTAAGTAAGTCTTACCCGTACCGGCCGGGCCGATTCCAAAAGTAATTGTGTTTTCATCAATCGCATCGACGTAACGCTTTTGGTTTGCAGTCTTTGGTCTGATGGTGCGACCACGTTTAGAAACAATGTTTAGGGATAAAACTTCGCCGGGATTATCTTGTGGCGTCTGCGCCAACATGCCGATTGAGCGAATCACAGCATCAACATTTACGCTCTGGCCAGAACGAATTACCACCATCAGTTCGGTAAATAACTTTTCAAGTTGCTGGCAATCAATATGTGGGCCGCGCAAAGTTATTTCATTGCCGCGC
>CAJAFH010000109.1 GCA_903939005.1 uncultured Actinomycetes bacterium
AGTTGCTCGATCAGCGCAGTTTTTTCTGGGCCAGTAAATCCCATCGCTAAGAAAACAAAATCGGCTGGTAATTCTTGTTCGGTGCCTGGAACTGGCTCGAACTTACCATTTTCAAATTTAGTTTCGACCAGCTTTATCGCCCGCAGATTTCCATTGCCATCGCCTAAGAATTCTTCGGTACTAACTGCGAACATTCGATTATCAAGTTCTTCGTGTGCACTAGATACTCGATAAATCATCGGATACGTAGGCCAAGGTTGCCCAGCTGGACGTTCCTCAGTTGGTCGCGGCATGATCTCAAGCTGAGTAACACTTGCTGCACCTTGGCGAACTGAAGTACCAAGGCAATCAGCACCAGTATCGCCGCCACCGAGAATTACGACGTGCTTACCTGAAACATTAATTTCTGGTGTCTCGACTTCACCTAAGGCCTGACGATTACCCCAAGGTAAAAATTCCATCGCTTGGTATATGCCCTTAAGTTCACGGCCTGGAACGTTCAGGTCTCGCCACTGAGTTGCGCCAACGGCAAGAACAATTGCATCGTACTTGGTGCGCAATTGTGAACCAGTAAGTTCTACGCCGACATTAACACCTGGGCGAAAACGAGTTCCTTCTTTAGTCATTTGTTCTAAGCGTCGATCGAGAATTGCTTTCTCCATTTTAAATTCAGGAATACCGTAGCGAAGCAAGCCACCAATTTTGTCGGCGCGATCATAAACGGCAACCGTGTGTCCAGCTCTAGTTAGTTGTTGCGCAGCAGCTAAACCAGCCGGGCCCGAACCAATTACAGCAACAGTCTTGCCAGTTAGGCGGTCAGCTATCAACGGCACGACACTGCCATCTTTAAATGCTTCTTCAATGGTGCGCAGCTCAATTTGCTTGATAGTTACTGCAGTCTTGTTAATTGCAACAACACAAGCGGTTTCGCAAGGTGCTGGGCATAGGCGACCAGTGAATTCAGGGAAGTTATTTGTTGCGTGCAAGCGATCAATTGCTTCGTTCTTATCCCCGCGCCAAATTAAGTCATTCCACTCTGGAATTAAATTACCAAGTGGGCAACCTGAATGGCAGAACGGAATTCCGCAATCCATGCAACGGCCAGCTTGCTTTTGCAGATCAGGAAAAGCTTGTTCTTCGTAAACTTCTTTCCAGTCTTTAATGCGCACATCGACTGGGCGACGTGTTGGTAATGCGCGCTCAGTAGTTAAAAATCCCTTTGGATCAGCCATTTGCTGCTACCTCCATTACGACTTGATCAACTGGTAAACCTTCGCGAGTAGCCCGTTCAATTGCAGCCAGCACTCGCGCATAATCACGTGGCATAACTAAAGTGAAGCGAGTTAGCGCAGCTGACCAATTTGCTAATAGCTCTGCTGCAATTTCCGAACCAGTTTCAACTTGGAAATCTGAAACTATAGATTTCAAAGTTTCTTTCTGATCTTCAGGCACTGCCATTAGATCAACCATCTCAGTGTTTATATTGGCGCTATCGATATCGAGCATGAATGCGCGACCACCAGACATGCCAGCTGCAAAGTTTCGGCCAGTGGCGCCGAGAACTACGACAGTGCCACCAGTCATGTATTCGCAACCGTGATCACCAATACCTTCAACAATTGCAATCGCCCCAGAGTTACGAACACAGAAACGCTCGCCTACCTTGCCGCGTACATAGATCTTGCCTGAGGTAGCGCCGTAACCAATAACGTTTCCGGCAATTACATTTGCTTCAGACTTAAATGTTGCTTTTTCATCAGGGCGAACCACAACTGTGCCGCCCGAAATTCCTTTTGCTACATAGTCATTTGAGTCACCATAAAGGCGAATCTTGAGACCACTTGGAATAAATGCACCAAGTGATTGACCAGCTGAGCCGTGCAGAGTCACATCGATGGTGCCGGCAGGCAAACCATTGCCGCCATAACGACAAGTGATTTCAGCGCCCAACATAGTTCCAACGGTGCGGTTAACATTTCGAACCGGCAGATCAATTTTTACTGCCTCACCCTTGTTAAGTGCGAGTTCAGAGAGCTCGATTAACTTGTTATCAAGGGCTGCAGCTAAGCCATGATCTTGCGTTGAAGTGTTGTGTAGTGGGCTATCAACATCTGGACGCACTAATAATGGTGCTAAATCTAGGCCGGCAGCTTTCCAGTGATTAACCGCATCGCGGGTATCGAGCGATTCCACATGGCCAACAGCTTCGAGCAATGTGCGGTATCCGAGCTGAGCTAATAGCGCGCGAACTTCTTCGGCAATGTATTCAAAGAAAGTTTCTACGAATTCTGGCTTGCCGCTGAAGTTCTTGCGTAGCTCTGGGTTCTGCGTAGCAACACCAACTGGGCAGGTATCAAGATGACATACGCGCATCATGATGCAACCTGAAACAACTAGTGGTGCTGTGGCAAAACCAAATTCTTCAGCACCGAGAAGAGCTGCGATAACTACATCGCGACCAGTCTTTAACTGACCATCTGCCTGAACGACAATACGATCGCGCAAATTATTAAGTAGCAGGGTCTGCTGAGTTTCAGCTAAGCCTAGTTCCCAAGGCGCACCTGCATGCTTAAGTGAGGTAAGAGGTGAAGCGCCAGTTCCGCCATCGTGGCCAGAGATAAGAACAACGTCTGCATGTGCTTTAGAAACACCAGCAGCAACTGTGCCAACACCGACTTCGGCAACTAACTTCACATGAACGCGAGCATTCTTATTAGCGTTCTTTAAATCATGAATTAGTTGCGCTAAATCTTCAATTGAATAAATGTCGTGATGCGGTGGTGGTGAAATCAAACCAACGCCAGGGGTTGAATAACGCACCTTGGCAATCCACGGATAAACCTTGTTTCCAGGCAACTGACCACCTTCGCCTGGTTTAGCGCCTTGCGCGATCTTGATCTGAATGTCATCAGCATTGACTAGGTAATCTGAAGTTACGCCAAATCGACCAGATGCAACCTGTTTAATTGCAGATCGCTTTGAATCACCATTTGCCTCTTTCATGTAGCGCGCTGGATCTTCGCCACCTTCACCGGTATTTGATTTAGCACCTAATCGGTTCATAGCAATAGCTAGCGTCTCGTGTGCCTCTTGCGAAATCGAGCCATATGACATCGCGCCAGTTGAGAAACGTTTTACTATTTCCGAAACCGGTTCAACTTCATCAATTGAAATTGGTTGGCGCACACCGTCAGCAAATTTGAAGAGGCCGCGTAGCGTCATTAAACGATGGCTTTGCTCATCAACTCGATTGGTATAACGCTGGAAAATATCAAACCGCTTATTGCGAGTTGAATGCTGCAGGGCAAATACGGTTTCTGGATCAAATAAGTGTGGTTCGCCATCGCGACGCCATGAGTACTCGCCACCAGTAGGTAGACGTTTAGAACCAGGAACTTCTCCCCCTGGCGGATATGCAATGTGATGACGCGCAATAGTTTCCTGCGCGATCATGTCTAAGCTAATTCCGCCTAAGCGAGAAGTAGTGCCTACAAAGAATTCATCAACGACTTCTTGGCTAATGCCAATTGCCTCAAACACTTGAGCGCCGGTATATGAAGCGATAGTTGAAATACCCATCTTCGACATAACTTTAAGCACACCTTTACCAAGTGCCTTAATTAAATTACGCACGGCCTTTTCAGGCGCGATACCTGTTATGACACCTTGACGCACTAAATCTTCAGCAGATTCCATAGCTAGGTATGGGTTTACCGCAGCTGCGCCATAACCAATTAGAAGTGCCACGTGGTGAACTTCGCGCACATCGCCAGCTTCAACAACTAAACCAACTTGGGTGCGCTTCTTCTCGCGAATCAAATGGTGATGAACTGCAGATGTAAGCAATAAAGATGGAATAGGTGCATCTTCGGCATCGCCATCTCGGTCAGAAAGCACGATTAAGTGAGCGCCATCATCGATAGCTTTAGATACTTCGCGCTTAATTTCATCGAGTCGTTTACGAAGTGCTTGACCATCACCATTTACTGGAAATAGCCCGCGCACAACATATGCCGCTAATTCTGGATACTCGTCGTCAGCATTAACGTGAATGATCTTGGCTAGCTCATCATTATCGATTACTGGGAAAGCTAACGAAATTTGACGACAAGAAGCAGGGCCAGGATCAAGCAAGTTATGTTCTGGACCAATTGATCCACCGAGTGAGGTAACTAGCTCTTCGCGAATAGCATCGAGAGGTGGGTTAGTAACTTGAGCAAAGAGTTGTGAGAAATAATCGAAGAGCAAACGTGGCTTGGCAGAGATAGCAGCAATTGGTGAATCGCTACCCATCGAACCAAGTGGTTCGCCACCACTACGCGCCATTGGGGTGATCAAAATTTTCAGATCTTCTTCGGTATAACCGAAGGCACGTTGACGACGAACAACTGATGAGTGTGGGTAAACAATATGTTCGCGTGAAGGTAGGTCAGCTAATTTAACGATGCCATCTTGTAACCACTGGCCGTAGGTTTCCGCATCTGCTAATGAATCTTTAATTTCATCATCTTCGATAATGCGACCGGCAGAAATATCAACTAAGAACATCTTGCCTGGTTGTAAACGTCCCTTGCGAACAATTTCCTCGGGTGCGAAATCTAGAACGCCTACTTCACTGGCCAAAACAACTAAACCATCTTTAGTTACCCAATATCGAGATGGTCGCAATCCATTGCGATCGAGCACTGCGCCAACTTGATTTCCATCAGTGAAAGTTACGCAAGCAGGACCGTCCCAAGGTTCCATAAGAGAGGCATGGAAGGCATAAAAATCACGTCGCTTCTGCGACATTGTGGTGTGATTTTCCCAAGCTTCTGGAATCATCATCAAAACTGCATGTGGCAATGAGCGACCGCCCAAGTAAAGCAATTCAAGAACTTCATCAAAGGAAGCTGAATCAGAGCCAGACATTTCAACTATTGGGAACAACCGCTTGAAGTCACCTGGAATCACATCGGATTCAAGTAGTGATTCACGAGCACGCATCCAGTTACGGTTTCCCTTAACTGTATTGATTTCACCATTATGCGCAATGAAGCGGTATGGGTGAGCTAGCGGCCATGATGGGAAGGTATTTGTAGAAAAACGAGAGTGAACAAGTGCAAGGGGTGATTTAACGCGAGCATCACTTAAATCAGGGAAAAATTCTTCAAGTTGCCCGGTAGTCAACATGCCTTTGTAAACAATGGTCTGGGCTGAAAGTGATGGGAAATAAACATCTAACGAATGCTCAACTCGCTTGCGCAGACAAAATGCCAAGCGGTCTAGCGCGATACCGGATTCACCATTTGCGCCAGCAAGGAATAGTTGTTCAAACTTTGGCATAACGCCAAGGGCAGTTTTTCCCAGTGCAGCGGAATTAATTGGTAGTTCGCGCCAACCTAATACAACTAAACCTTCTTCAGCTGCGATCGCTGCAATTTCATTTTGGAAATCAAAACTTTGACCAACAAATGCAATACCTGTTGCATAACTTCCGGCAGCTGGCAATTTAAATCCCGCAACAGCTTGATAAAATTCATCAGGCACGCGAATTAAAATTCCAGCACCGTCACCGCTATCTGGTTCAGCTCCTGATGCGCCGCGATGTTCAAGATTACGAAGTGCAGTTAGTGCTTGAGCAACAATTTCGTGAGTGGCAACTTTATTTAGAGTAGCAACCATTGCAACGCCGCATGCATCATGCTCGTTTGCTGGGTCATAAAGACCTTGTGCTGGTGGAAACTCTTTTGGGATAGCCATTAGGTTGTCGCCAGATCCTTTGCTACTAGTTGTCTTGTGCCGCTTAATTCACGGGACAACTTTGGCCCTGGTCGTACTGTTTCTCGGTCTTCGAGATGGGTAAGGGTAGCAATTTAGCCTAGGAAAAGGTAAGCCTGTTCCGATTTATTCGAGGGAATTGATGTGATCTACGTCGGGCGAGTTAGATGCCGCTTGTTATCTAGATTCCGCTTAGGTGAGCAAAGTGACCGATGCCTGCGGTAATTGCCATACCTAAGCAGCCGCCAATCATCACTCGCACGGTGGGTTTCAAAACAGAGGCACCTGATGAGCGGGCGCTGATGATGCCGGTAGCTAACAGCCCAGCCATCGTGAAACCAACAATGCTAACCGCGACCGCACCAGCAGTCGGTGCGAATGCGCCGGCAAATGGAATTAGACCACCCACTGTAAAACTTAGCGCCGATGCAACCGCTGCTTGAACCGGGCGTGCTTTGGTACTTTCAAATTGACCTAGCTCATCGCGAAGATGTGCTTCAAGCGGATCTTTGGCATGCATCTGCTCTACAACTTCGCGAGCTAACTCTCGAGTTAGGCCGCGGTGTACATAGATTTCAACTAGTTCAAGAAATTCGCCTTCAGGATCTGCAGCTAAATGTTCAATCTCAAGTAAGCGATCCGATTCTTCGACATCATTTTGGGCGCGCACTGAAACATATTCACCAACTGCCATCGACATCGCACCCGCTGAAATTCCAGCAATGCCAGCTGTGATTAAGAAACTATCTTCAACCCGAGCTGCCGCTAAGCCAATCATTAAAGAGGCAGTTGAAACTAAGCCATCGTTTGCGCCAAGTACGGCAGCTCGCAACCAGCCCGCACGATGAGTGCGGTGATGTAAGTTTCTTTGGTAAACATCCTCTAACGCCATATTGAAATACTACCCGATTTCAGTCTCTTTCTGGCGAGCGAAACGAAGCGCCAGCATGCTCGCAATCAGACCAACGATTAGCGCAGTCCATAAATTAACCCGCAAACCTAGGATTGTGTTTGCATCATCAATGCGCAGAGATTCAATGGCAAATCTGCCCACGCAATAAAGTGCGACGTAAATAGCAAAACTTTGTCCCGCCTTTAGCTTTGGCGTCAGCCAAATCAGCAGCGCTGCTATCAAAAGGCACCAGATTGCTTCATAAAGAAAAGTCGGATGAAAACTTTCAAATTTGAGATAGCCAATCGGGCGTTTAGATAGTGGTATTTCAAGAGCCCAAGGCCCAGAAAATGGCCGGCCGAAAAGTTCACCATTAAACCAATTTCCGATTCGACCAATAGCTTGCGCAATCAAAATGCCGGGTGCCAGAGCATCTAAAAATAAGCGAAAACTTGGTAGTTCTAAACCTTTTGCGCGCTTTCGATAGCCAAACCAAGCAGCTAGTGCGCCTAATGAAATAGCGCCCCAAATACCTAAACCGCCTTCATAAATCTTTAACGCATCAATTGGATTTCCATTTTTACCGAAGTATTGCGCAGGTGATGTAATCACGTGATAGATACGCCCACCGATGATGCCAGCTGGAACCGCATAAATTGCTACATCGGCAACGACCCCGATTGATTGCTCGCTGTTATTTGCATATGCACGGTAACGCTTGTTGCCTAGCCAAATAGCAACGGCAACGCCAACGATTATGCATAAGGCATAGTAATGAACAGTAAGCGGCCCAATTCCGATCGCCGAATTACTTGGCGTAGGAATTGAAGAAAGCATTAATTAGCCTGCAATAGCTTTAGCAAATGCCTCGACATTGAAGTATTCGGTATTACGGTCAATCTCTTTACCGTTTACAAATACTGTTGGTGTCGAATTAACATTTGCTTTTGCGCCAGCTTCGGCAACATTCTTAACCCAGTCAGAATATCCACCATTATCAACGCAAGCGGCGAACTTAGGTGAGTCAATTCCGATTGCTGCACCAATGCTCTTCAAGAATGTTGCATCGATTGCACCAGCATTCTCAGCTGGCTGATTGGCATAGAACGCTTTGTGGAAAGCCAAGAACTTATTCTCATCGGCTGCACATGCTGAGGCGTTAGCGGCCAAAATTGATTCGGTACCTAGGAATGAGAGCACGTGATAAACAACTTTGGCTTTCTTCTCTTCAATTGCTTTCTCTAGCGTGATTCCATTGATCGCTTCAAAGCGAGCACATACTGGGCACTGGAAATCTTCGTAGATATCAATGGTTGGAACATTTGGCACATCTGCGTTAAAGACAATTCCGTAACCATCATCTTTAGAAACACTTGAAGGTATCGCCGCAGTTGTCGAGCCCTTTGAACCAAAGTATGAGAAGGAAGCGCCAACTACGACAACTAAAGCAACCATTCCGATTACTAAATTGCGAGTGAACTTATCTCCACCAGATGAACTAGTTGCCATTGACTTACTCTCCTTGGGTTTTCGTGAATTTTTCTACTGCAAATCTAGTCAAAGGGTAGCGAAATAAATATAAACCTAACAATGCTAAGCCAGTATCGCGCAGGATTTCGCTCAAATATTTCGTCTCACTTGGGTCCACGGTGCCACCCCCGCCGAAGCATCCGCAATCAATTGAGAGGCCACGTGCCCAAGCCTGAGAAATTGCTGCGATAAAGACGACCATTAAAGCGCCACCGAAGAACGCAGAGATTCGTACCGCAATTCCTAAGATCAAAAGAACGCCTAAGCCAACCTCGAACCAAGGCAGAAAAATTCCGAGGAAATTTGCTAACGGAATCGGAAGTACTTCATAAGCCCGTACTGCCATCTGAGATTTAGCAGGTGTGAAAATTTTCAACCAGCCGGCCGCAAAAAGCACGCCACCTAAAGTTAAGCGAGAAAGGAGTCCAAACCAACTGCCGTATTTACCTAATGCAAATTTATCAATTAAGTTAAGAATCATCTAGCTTCACGAACTCCTTTAGCTAACTCACTGGCTAAATGCGCGACTGCTACCAGACCGCTCTCTTCATCTGGAGCATCTTGAATCGCTTTAATAAATGCGGAGCCAACAATTACGCCGTCGGCAAAGGCGGCAACTTCTTTGGCTTGTTCACGATTAGAAACGCCAAGGCCAACACTGATTGGTTTATCGCTAACTTTGCGCAAGCGCGCCACTAATTCACCGGCACCACTTGAAATTCCAGATCGGGCACCTGTTACGCCCATCAAGCTAGCTGCATAAATAAATCCGCCACATTGATCGGTAACTTTTACTAAACGCTCAGGCTTAGTACTCGGTGCAACAACGTAAATTGGATTGATTGAACTGGAGTTGACCGCAGCACGCCATTCATCTGATTCTTCAATGGTTAAATCTGGCGTAATAACACCGGAGCCACCATTGTCGGCAATTGCTTGGGCAAACTTCGCTGCACCATATTTTTCAATTGGATTCCAGTAAGTCATTACTACTGCTGCAACACCTTGATCAGTTGCATGCTTAAGCGCTGCAAAAACTTCAGTGACGCCGGTTCCATTTTCTAGGGCCTGTGTTGCTGCTGCTTGAATAGTCGGGCCATCCATTACTGGGTCGCTATATGGGTAGCCAATTTCAATCGCATCTACCCCAGCCTTTGCCAGTGTTTCAATTACTTTATGACAACCTGCTTGTGAAGGAAAACCAGCTGGAATATAGGCAATTAACGCTGCGCGATTTTCAGCGCGAGTTTTAACAAATAGTTGATCAAGTGCCGTATTGGTGCTCACTAAAGTGGAATTCCAAAGTAGTTAGCTGCAGTCTGTACATCTTTATCGCCCCGACCAGAAAGATTGATTAGCAGTGTTGCATCAGGGCCGAGTTCATTTCCGACTTGAAGTGCACCAGCTAACGCATGCGCTGTTTCAATTGCTGGAATAATTCCTTCAGTTTTGCAAAGTAGTGCGAATGCTGCCATTGCTTGCGCATCAGTAATCGCGCGATATTCAGCGCGACCAATGTCATGAAGATATGCGTGTTCTGGGCCGACGCCTGGATAATCTAAGCCAGCTGAAATCGAATGAGATTCAACAGTCTGGCCATTTTCATCTTGCAAAACATATGAGCGAGTACCGTGCAGAACTCCTCGGGTGCCACCAGTAATTGTTGCGGCATGGCGACCAGTTTCGACGCCGTCGCCACCTGCTTCAAGACCAATTAAGCGGACATCTTTATCTTTTATAAAGTCATGGAAGATGCCAATTGCATTAGAGCCGCCGCCAACGCATGCAAGAACTGCATCAGGAAGTCTGCCGGTTAATTCAATTACTTGAGCACGAGCTTCTTCACCAATAATTTTGTGGAAATCGCGCACCATGGTTGGAAATGGATGCGGCCCGGCAACTGTGCCTAATAAGTAATGAGTATTTTCAACATTGGTAACCCAATCGCGCATTGCTTCATTGATTGCGTCCTTTAGCGTGCGCGAACCTGAAGTCACTGGCACAACCTGAGCACCTAATAATTTCATGCGAGCGACATTTAACGACTGGCGCTTAGTATCTTCTTCGCCCATATAAACAACGCACTCAAGACCCATTAACGCTGCCGCTGTTGCAGATGCGACACCATGTTGGCCGGCTCCGGTCTCGGCAATGATGCGAGTCTTACCCATGCGCTTAGTTAGAAGAGCTTGTCCTAAAACATTATTTATTTTATGGCTACCAGTGTGGTTTAAATCTTCGCGCTTTAAAATAATGCGTGCACCACCGGCATGCTCGGCAAAGCGCTTAGCTTCAGTAATGATGCTTGGTCGACCGCTATAAGTGCGATGCAGTTCGCTAAGTTCAGCCTGAAAAATTGGATCTAGCAAAGCTGAAGAGTGTGCGGCTTCTAGTTCTTCAAGAGCACCGATCAGCGCTTCAGGTACGAAACGGCCACCGTAAGGACCAAAATGGCCCAGGCCATCGATAACCAATTTCGAATCTAACATGGGGTAAGCCTACCTTTGGCCCAATAGGTCGCGCATCGCCAAATTCGGATCTCCTGCTTTGACCAGTGCTTCGCCAACCAAAATCGCGTTCGCGCCATATCTTTGGGCGAATTCCACATCGCTACGCTGGGAAATTCCTGATTCAGCAACCCGAATTAACTCAGCCGGAATCTGGGGCAATAGTTCAGCAAATGCTTTCTGGTCAACTTCTAACGTCTTGAGGTTTCGGGAGTTAATTCCAACTAGGTCAGGTTTAATTTCTAAAGCGCGTTCTAATTCTTGATGAGTGTGAACCTCAACAAGTGCCCGCATTCCTAGTTCATTTGTTAGCGCTGCAAATTCATTTAATTGGTTGTCACTAAGGCCGGCCACAATAAGTAGAACAAGGTCCGCGCCATGGGCCCGGGCTTCGAAGAACTGATACTCATCGACCATAAAATCTTTACGCAGAATAGGTAACGTAACTCGTTTACGAACTGCATCAAGATCAGCCAATGAACCACTAAATCTACGTCGTTCTGTTAGAACGCTAATCGCACTGGCACCAGCCTCTTGATATTGCTCGGCAAGTGCTGCGGGATCGGCAATGGTTGCTAGCGCACCTTTACTTGGTGAAGATCGCTTTACTTCGGCGATAACTGCCATCTCTTGCGCGCGCATGATTGGCAAGCAATCAATTACTGGCGCTGCTCCATAAGCTGCTGCTTCAATTTCACTTCGCGGAATTTTGCGCTCTGCTAAATCTTCTTTTACGCCGGCAATAATTTCATCGAGAACACTCATCGATCAGACTCGATATCTTGAGTTGGGTCTATCCCCTGATCTTGCGCATTCCAATCAGAGAGCTTGTGTGGTTTGCGTTCATATTTCGAAGATAGTTTCAATGAGCGACTTAGTAACAATGTAAGTGCGACCACGACAACTACTGAGATCAATATTTCTAGGGCGTTATTCATTTGTTCACCAAATCATTTGCCACACTAATTGCACCTAACACTGCAGCTGCCTTGTTGTGGCACTCCTGATTTTCAGATTCCGCATCTGAATCAGCTACGACTCCAGCACCTGCCTGCACATATGCTTTGCCATCTTTGATCAACGCAGTTCGAATTGCGATACAAGTATCAATATTTCCGGTGAAATCGATGTAACCAATTGCGCCACCATAAAGCCCGCGTCTAGTTGGTTCTAGTTCTTCAATAATTTCCATTGCCCGCGGCTTAGGAGCCCCAGATAAAGTGCCGGCTGGGAAAGTTGCGAAGAGGGCATCAACCGGCAGTGCATCACTTGCCAGTTTTCCAGTCACTGTTGAAACAATATGCATCACATGCGAATAGCGCTCGATGTGCATGAAATCGACAACTTCAACGCTACCGGCAGAACAGATCCGACCTAAGTCATTACGCCCAAGATCGACCAACATCAGATGTTCAGCTCTTTCTTTGGGATCTGCTAATAACTCAGTTGCCAGACGAGCATCTTCTTCAGGTGAATCAGAACGCTTACGAGTGCCCGCAATCGGATGAACCATTACTTCGCCATCGGTTACCTTCACAAGCGCTTCTGGACTAGAACCCACCACTGAAACACCATCGGCGAAATGGAATAAATACATATAAGGACTTGGGTTATGCAAGCGCAGCATGCGGTAGACATCGATTGGCTCGGCTTTGCATTCAATCTCAAAACGCTGCGAAAGAACTACTTGAAATGCTTCACCTGCCAAAATTTCTTCTTTGATCGCAGCAACTTTAGCCAGAAACTCTGGGGTTGAAATATTCGAAGCTATTGCACTGCTTGCCGGCTTGCTTAATTCTGAAAGATATCCAGGAAGTGGTGACGCTAAGTCTTTTGCCATTTGATCTAAGCGGGCAACTGCTGCGTGATAAGCCTCATCAACTCGCTCATCGCTACCATCCCAGTTGATCGCATTTGCAATCAAAGTAATAGTGCCATCGCTGTGATCAAGCACCGCAAGATCTGTAGTTAACATAAAAGCTAATTCCGGGATTTGTAAATCATCGATCGCCAAGTTGGGCAGTTTCTCTAATCTGCGCACGCTGTCATAACCAAGGTAGCCGACTAAACCGCCAGTTAGCGGAGGAAGCCCAGCTATTTTTGGTGATTTCAAATGATTAGCACTGAGTCGAAGCGCTGCCAATGGATCAAGACCAGTTGGCGCACCAGCAGGTGGCTTACCTAACCAAGTTGCCAAACCATTTTCGGCCGTCAAAGTTGCTTCGCAATTTACGCCGATGAATGAATAACGTGACCAAGCGCCACCATGTTCGGCAGATTCCAATAGAAAAGTAGCTGGTCGGTTAGCGCCAAGTTTGCGATATACCGCAAGCGGTGTTTCGCCATCGGCTAGTAACTTACGCGAAACCGGAACTACATTGAAGTTACGTGCGTACTCGCGAAATTCAGATAGCTGCATCGTGACTACTCGCCGATCAATTCATTGTGAAAACAGGAGCGATCGCCGGTATGGCAGGCAGCGCCAACTTGTTCTACTTTGATTAAAATTGCATCGTTATCGCAATCTAGCGAAACTGAAATCACTTTCTGCGTGTGACCTGAAGTAGCACCCTTTACCCAAAGTTCATTACGTGACCGGGACCAGTAAGTTGCGGCTTTAGTTGTTAACGTTTGAGTCAGCGCTGCGTGATTCATATAAGCCAGCATCAAAACTTCACCAGTTAGGGCATCTTGAGCAATCGCTGGAATTAAGGCGCTGGGATCACTAAACCGAGCCATTAACTCAGCTGGAAACTCGATTGCGCTCATTGGGCAATTCTGCCCTACGTGAGTGCGCTGGTGCGAACCGAATAGCCTTGCTGGCTCAAATAGCGCTTAACATCGCCGATGCGATGAATGCCAAAGTGAAAAACACTGGCTGCCAATAACGCATCGGCGCCGGCATCAAGTGCTGCTGCGAAATCAGATAACGCCCCTGCCCCACCACTTGCAATCAATGGCACATTTGCAACTTGGCGAACAGCTTTGATCATGCCAATGTCATACCCTGCTCGAGTGCCATCGGCATCCATGGAATTCAGCAAAATTTCGCCAACCCCTAGTGCGCAAGCTTTTTCTACCCAAGCTAAAGCATCAAGTCCAGCGCTTTCGCGACCGCCATGTGTAGTTACTTCAAAACCAGAGGGGGTATTTGCGCGACGAGCATCAACCGATAAAACCAATACTTGTGAGCCAAACCGATCAACGATTTCCGAGATTAATTCAGGCCGAGTGATCGCAGCAGTATTTATAGAAATCTTGTCAGCCCCTGCACGCAATAAATTATTTACATCAGCCACACTTCGAATTCCACCACCGACAGTTAGCGGGATAAAGACTTGTTCAGCAGTGCGAGCAACCACATCAAGAGTTGTCGCACGATTCATATTGCTTGCTGAAATATCTAAGAAAGTTAATTCGTCAACCCCCTCTAAGTCATAAACTTTCGCCATCTCAACTGGATCGCCGGCATCTACTAAATCGGTGAAGTTCACGCCCTTTACAACTCGACCTTCGGTTACATCGAGGCAAGCAATAACTCGACTAGCTAGTGTCATTTCTTAAAACTTTCCATTTGCAATGGCCAACGCTTCGGGCAGTGTGAAAGCGCCGGCGTAGAGAGCTTTGCCGACGATGGAACCTTCGACGCCAATTTCAACTAACTCTGCAATTGCGGCGATATCGGCCAAGGATGAAACGCCACCACTTGCGACGACTGGCGCCTTGGTTGCAGCACAAACTGATTTCAATAACTCCAGATTGGGCCCAGTTAACGTGCCATCTTTTGCCACATCGGTAACGATGTAACGAGAGCAACCATCACGATCAAGTCGCTCAATAGTTTCAAAAAGTTCACCACCCTCTTTAGTCCAGCCGCGAGCTGCCAGAGTTGTGCCACGCACATCAAGACCAACTGCAATGCGGTCGCCATATTGTTTAATCACTTTAGCTGTCCATTCGGGGTCTTCTAAAGCAGCAGTTCCTAAATTAACTCGAGTGCAACCAGTTGCTAGGGCGCGCTTTAACGATTCATCATCACGGATGCCACCGGATAGTTCGACCTTAATATCTAAAGCCGCAACTACTTCGGCTAATAACGTGGCATTACTTCCGCGACCAAAGGCCGCATCAAGATCAACTAAGTGCAGCCATTCGGCACCAGCGGCTTGAAACTCCAGCGCAACTTCAAGTGGTGCGCCATAAATACTTTCTTGATCAAGTGCGCCTTGAACTAAGCGAACTGCGCGACCATCTTTAACATCGACGGCAGGTAGAAGTTCTAATTTTTTCACAGGCTCTTACTCCAGTTCGAAATCAATTTAAGTCCGGCAGTGCCAGATTTTTCCGGGTGAAACTGGGTAGCCGTTAGCGCGCCATCTTCAACAGCGGCTAAGAATGGTTCGCCGTACTCGGACCAGGCTTGATATTGACCAACTGGCGCGGTTGCTGCATATGAATGCACAAAATAAAAACTTTCATTTTCCACCCCGGCAAAAATTGTTGAGCCCGGAGTTGTTGAAACGGTATTCCAGCCCATGTGCGGCAAGATCGGGGCGTTTAATTTTTTAACCATACCTGACCAAATTCCAACACCTTGGTGAGCGCCATTTTCAGCGTGTTCTAACCCGCTCTCAAAAAGAATTTGCATCCCGATGCAGATGCCTAAAGTTGGGCGACCAAGTGCAAAACGTTCACGTGCAATCTCATCGCCGGCGACACTTTTAAGTCCGCTCATACATGCAGCAAATGCACCAACACCCGGGATAACCAAACCAGTTGCTTCGAGGGCAATTTTGCGATCAGCAGTTACAACTACATCATGACCGGAGGTCGCAAATGCACGTTCTGCTGAACGTAAATTTCCGGAGCCGTAATCAAGAATTGCAATCAATGATGACCTACAACGAACCCTTGGTCGATGGAATTCCAGAGACGCGACCATCTAGTGAAACCGCATCACGCAATGCACGCGCTACAGCTTTAAATTGTGCTTCAAAAACGTGGTGCGCATTGCGACCTTCGAGAACGCGGATATGAAGTGCGATGTGCGCCTCAGCCACAATTGATTCCCAAATATGTTTTCCAAGAGTGGTATCAAAAGTTCCGATTAACTCAACGATCTCTGGTTGACGGTGTACTAAATATGGTCGCCCCGAGAGATCAACTGCTGCTTGAACTAATACTTCATCAAGTGGAACCATCGCATCACCGAATCGGCGGATACCAGCTTTATCGCCGAGTGCTTCACGCAGCGCTTGACCGAAGGCAAGTGAAGTATCTTCAACTGTGTGGTGTGAATCAACATCAACATCGCCTGTGGTCTTTACCGTTAAATTAAAGCCAGAGTGCTTACCTAGTTGCGAGAGCATGTGATCGAAAAATGGCACACCGGTGTCAACGCTGATTGAGCCATCGCCATCTAAATTTAATTCGACGAGGACATGAGATTCCTTAGTCTTTCGTTCGACTCGGGCAGTTCTCATTCACTTATCTCCTTCTGCTAGAACTTCGGTTAGGGCCGATAGAAATGCTTGATTCTCGGCAGCAGTGCCGATGGTTACGCGAAGTTGACCCAATAATCCCACATCTCGAATCAAGATGCCGCGATCTAGCAATTTTTGCCAGAGCTGATCTGCTGGTTGGTTAAAGCCACCAAAGAGCAAAAAGTTAGCCGCACTCGGCGTGATATTTAAACCTAACTTGCTTAACCCAGCGTGCACGATCTCGCGCTGGGCAATTAAGGTATCAACGCCAGCTAAGAGTTCATCTGAAAATGAGAGAGCCACTTCAGCAACTGCTTGGGTGATTGCGCTTAAGTGATACGGCAAACGGACCAGTTGTAGCGCATCGATCACAGCAGGGTCTGCAATTAAATAACCTAGTCGAGCACCAGCAAAAGCAAATGCTTTACTCATGGTACGAATAACAATCACATTTGGATATTGCGCAATTAACGTAACTGCCGATATCTCACTTGAGAACTCGGCGTAAGCCTCATCTACTACGAGCAAGCCACCAATTGAAGCAGTGGCCTTTGCCAGTTCGACGATCTCAGAAATTTTAACTACTGAACCAGTTGGATTATTTGGCGTAGTAATAAAGGTCAGGGTTGGCTTTGCAGTTAGAACTTGCTGGGCAGCAACGGCAACATCGAGGGAATGATCATCGCGGCGCTTTCCATCTAACCAATTAACTGAAGTTACTTTGGCAATCAGTGGGTGCATTGAATAGGAAGGCGTGAAACCAAGGGCACTTTCGCGACCAAATGATAGAAAAATAGATTGGATAATTTCATTGCTGCCATTTGCAGCCCAAAGGTTCGCCACATCAAAAGAAACGCCAGTCTGAGCCGTTATGTACTTAGCTAACCCGGCACGCAATGCAATCGCATCACGATCTGGATATCGATTAAGGGTCGCGCTAACTTCGCTTACGCGTTTGGTAATTGCGGAAACTAGCGCAGTAGATGGTGCAAACGGATTTTCATTAGTATTTAGTTGAGCACTTGCCGCAACTTGCGGCGCTCCATATGGCGACATTGGTTTAAGCGGTTCGCGCAGCGGCAGCCATGTTGGCCAATTATTTGAATTACTCATAGCTGTTCCAGACGAGCAGTCATCGCTTCACCATGTGCGGGCAAATCTTCAGAGTTCGCAAGCGTTACAACAGTTGGAACCAGATCAAGGAATGACTCTTGGTTGTAGGAAACAAAGTGCAAGCCGCGTAAGAATGTTTGCACTGATAAACCACTGGAATGACAGGCGCAACCGCCAGTTGGCAGAACATGGTTAGAGCCAGCTGCGTAGTCGCCTAATGAAACTGGCGTGAATCGACCGATGAAAACTGCGCCGGCATTGCGAATTTGTTCGGCATCGCTGGCTGCATTCTTAGTTTGAATCTCTAAGTGTTCGGCGGCATATGCATTAACAACATCTAGGCCTTGCTCAATTGAATCAACTAAAACAATTGCGGACTGGATACCCGAGAGCGCTGTTGTAATTCGATCACTATGTTTAGTTGCCGCAACACGATTCATTAGTTCGCCTTGAACCGCAGTTGCTAGCTCAATCGAAGTTGTTACCAACACAGCAGCTGCAATTGGGTCGTGTTCAGATTGGCTAATCAGATCTGCTGCGACATCGCTGGCGAATGCACTTTCATCTGCCAAAATTGCAATTTCAGTTGGGCCAGCTTCAGAGTCGATCCCAATCACACCACGAAGTGCGCGCTTAGCTGCAGCAACATAAATATTCCCCGGGCCAGTTACTAAATCACACTTCTCGCAGAAACCATCGATTCCATATGCAAATAGCGCAACCGCCTGGGCTCCCCCAACTGCATAAACTTCAGTGATGCCAAGCAATGCGCAAGTTGCCAAGATAGTTGGGTGCGGAAGTCCGCCAAATTCTTTTTGTGGCGGCGATGCAACGGCAATACTCGTAACTTTTGCAATTTGCGCTGGAACTACATTCATCATCACGCTACTTGGATAAACCGCGCGACCGCCTGGAACATATAGCCCAACGCGATCAACCGGAATCCATTTTTCGGTAACGGTGCCGCCGTCAACTACTTGTACTGTCTTAACACTACGCACTTGATCCTCATGTACTTTGCGGATTCGCGAAATTGAAAGTTCGAGCGCTGTGCGAATTGCTGGATCTAGTTCGGCAAGCGCTTGATCAAGTGCTGTCTGCGGAACTCGAATCTGTGCTGGCTTTACTCCATCGAATTCTTGCGCCAAATCACGCAGGGTTTCTTCGGAGCCATTCTTAACTCGCTCCAGAATTGGTGCGATCACAGCCATGGCGGTTTCGACATCTAATCGAGCGCGCGGAATCTCGCGGTTAATCTCCGCTTTAGTTAATGTGCGACCACGCAGATCAAGGGTTCGAATCACTCCCCTATTCTACTTATAAGAGCTATACGTTCTGCAGACAATTAACCCCGAGGATCGCTTTGAGGTCAGCGCTCAAACTTGGCGAAGATGTGACCTTAAATTCCAGCTTCATGACTGTGTTGCCGCTGGGTTCCTCTAATTGCAGATGTACTTCGCGTTTTCCGGGATGAGTACGCAAGATCTCTTTCAAACGATCAACGATTGGTGGCGTGCATTGAGCCACTGGCATTGTGATCACTAACGGACCAGCTGGCCCCTGTGTGATATCTGGATAGGTTACTTCGAGGGCAGTAAAACGAAGTTTATCTTCGCGCCGATCTACTCGACCTCGAATAAGTGCAACTCGATCTGTCGTTAAGGTCAGTGCGTATTGATTGTAAGTATTTGAGAAGAATAAAACTTCGAGAGCACCTTCGAGGTCTTCAATATTTACCACTGCCCAGTTCGAACCAGTTTTAGTAATTTTGCGGGTAATTCCAGTGATTAAGCCGCCGATGGTCACAATCTGTTCGTGATCGCCACCTTCATCAATTAACTCAGAAATTGATTTGGAAACGCTGGCTCGCAGAATATGTTCCACGCCAAGAAGCGGGTGATCAGAAACGTAGAGTCCTAACATCTCACGCTCATAACTCAAGAGCAGCGCTTTTTCCCATTCACCAGTTGGCACTTCAACTTCCATGGTTGCAACTGATGTGATGCTATCGCCACCGAATAAATCGAATTGACCAATAGCTTCTGCACGCTTACTTTCAATTACTGAGTCAATGGCTTCAAGATGAACGCTCATTAGACCTTTACGGGATTCGCCGAGTGAATCAAAAGCGCCTGCTTTAATTAAAGATTCAATGGTCTTCTTGTTACACACTTGCGCATCTACTTTGGCTAAGAAATCACCGAATGAAGTGAAGCGGCCTTTAGCTTCGCGTGCCGCTTTAATCGAGGCAACGACACCTTCGCCAACATTGCGAATCGCAGCTAACCCGAAGCGAATATCAATCCCGCGTGGGGTGTACTCAGCATCTGATTCGTTGACATCTGGTGGAAGAACTTTGCTGCCCATGCGGCGACATTCCGATAAATAAAGTGCAGACTTATCTTTGTCATCGCGAACACTAGTTAGAAGCGCTGCCATATATTCAGCTGGGTAATTAGCTTTTAAGTAACCGGTCCAATAAGAAACCATTCCATAGCCCGCACTGTGTGCTCGGTTGAATGCATAATCCGAGAACGGAATTAGAACGTCCCAAAGACGTTTAATTGCCGGAGCTGAAAAGCCGTTTTCGCGCATGCCACTTTCGAAGTGGACATACTCTTTATCTAGAACATCACGGTTCTTTTTACCCATTGCCTTACGCAAAAGATCTGCACGCCCAAGTGAGAACCCCGCAACTTTCTGGGCGATTGCCATTACTTGTTCTTGATAAACAATAAGGCCGTAGGTGTCACCCAGAATTTCTTCGAGTGGCTTTTCAAGTTCAGCATGAATTGGTTCGACCGGTTTACGTTTATTTTTACGGTCGGCATAGTTATTGTGCGCATTTTCACCCATTGGGCCTGGGCGATATAACGCGATTACTGCCGAAATATCGGCAAATGAATCCGGCGCCAAACTCTTAAGTAGCGCGCGCATGGGCCCACCGTCGAGCTGAAATACGCCCAAGGTGTCACCGCGCGCAAGTAATTCGTAAGTTTTCTTGTCATCAAGTTTGAGCGTCTCAAGCACAACTACTTCATCGCGGTTAGCTTTGATATTTAGTAAGCAGTCATCGAGAACTGAAAGGTTTCGAAGTCCTAAGAAGTCCATCTTTAGTAAACCAGTAGCTTCACAAGCGCCCATATCGAATTGCGTGATAATTGCACCATCTGCTTCGCGACGATGAATTGGAATTACATCAAGTAGTGGTTGGGCAGAGAGAATCACGCCAGCTGCGTGGACTCCCCACTGTCGCTTGAGTCCTTCTAAGCCGCGAGCAGTATCTACGACTACTTTGCTATCAGGGTCAGTTTCATAAAGTTGGCGGAATTCATTTGCTTCGCCATAGCGATCATCTTGCGGGTTAAATACACCGCCTAGTGAAATATCTTTACCCATTACAGCTGGTGGCAAAGCCTTAGTTAACCGTTCACCGATTGCATATGGATAACCAAGAACTCGGGTTGAATCTTTAATCGCTTGCTTCGATTTGATGGTGCCGTAAGTAATAATCTGGGCAACGCGATCTTCGCCGTATTTAGTTGTGGCATAACGAATCATCTCGCTGCGACGACGTTCATCGAAGTCCAGATCGATATCAGGCATCGAGATACGTTCTGGATTTAGGAATCGCTCAAACAACAGACCATGTTCGATTGGATCAAGTCCAGTAATACCCAAGGCATATGCAACTAAGGAACCAGCCGCCGAACCACGACCTGGGCCAACACGTATGCCTTGGCTTTGCGCATGTGAAACTAAGTCAGCAACTACTAAGAAGTAGCCCGGAAAACCCATTTTGTTCATTACTTCAAGTTCGTAATTCAAGCGCTCGGAATATGCCGCAGGAACTTCGCCATTTAGTCGACGTGCTAAACCTGCCTGAGACTCCTTAACCAGCCAAGTTACTTCAGTTTCACCGGCCGGAACTGGGAACACTGGCATCAAATTTTCATTCTCGCGTAATTTCACATCGCATCGTGAGGCAATAAGTAAGGTGTTATCGCAGGCTTCGGGCAACTCTTTAAAGAGTTCGCGCAT
>CAJAFH010000110.1 GCA_903939005.1 uncultured Actinomycetes bacterium
CCGCCTGGGAAATCAGAGACAATCGGTGAGCGCCAAACTAAATCTTGCGTGTATTTGATGACGATTTCATTATTTTTCGCAGTTGCAGAAGTAATTACATAATCACCGTCGTAGGAAATAAAGACCCTTGCTTTACCAGCTGATGAAACTGTGGGGACCTGACTGCCTGCAGGAATTTCAATATAGGTGCGCTCTTTATTCTCTTTGCCATCGAGAGTGATACTTCCTTCAAAGATAAAGGCACGAATCATCACAGGTGCTTCATGCGTCAAAATAGTTGTGCTGCCATCTAGTTCGAGCATTATTGAGCGACCTGGTGCAACTACCGGAGAATTGCGTCCTTCGTTCTTGGTAGTTCCGTTTGCGAATTCACGGAATTTATAAGTGCCGTATTCATTGCTACAACTTTGCAGCTCTTGCTCATCAATATTTATGAAATCTACCCATGGTCGTGACATTTATGGCCTCCAGATGTCGGTGCGCTCTTTAGCCCAAGTAGCTAAGTGCCACTCAGAAATCTTTGGTGCGCTAGCAACTAATTTCGCTTTGTCTGCGCTAAGCAACAATTTAGTTAACTGTGTGTGCGAACGTGCTCGTAATAGTGAGCGGTGTGCAATTGCCAAATATTCAGGATCAATTTCTTTCTTTGTAAATTCAATGGCATTGGTGTTTTTAGCTTCAAACCATGGCCAAAAGAATTGGCCAGCGCGAACTACTTGCCAGGCTCTAGTTAAGTAATTACCGTACCGATCAGGAGTTAAATCAGGTTGTGCGGCCTGCCAGTTATCGCCATCAACTGGAATATGAGCGTTCGTTGCACAAACGCACTCTGCCCCAATTTCTTTAGCGATAGCCAGCGCTAGTAGCCCTGATATCTGATCACCTGATACACAATTAATATTCGCGGCGCCGAGATTAACAAGGGTCGTTTTTATGACATCCGCCCAGTCAGCAAGTGATGCTTTATCGCTGATATCACCTGATAATCCATGACCAGGTAGATCAATTAGTAATGATCCAGAATCTTCCAACATTTCAATTGATTCACCAACATTGTGGAGGACCAACTTTGTGGCGCTTAATTTTCCACTCCACTGAATTACGCCATCAAAGTGCTTAGTTTCAACTGGCACAAAGCCGCGATCCGCGTCCGCCGCAAACGATTCATAACTAGGAGCTGGATATTTTTTGAGGAAATCTCCGAATAAATCTTCAAGCGCTACTGGGTTTTCAGCACTGCCGGTGATCCAACCAGCTGGCATTGCAGGTAAGCGATCAAGATGTATTAATAGCGGATCGCCTTGGTAGGTAGCGATAAGGACTGGATTATGTTTTTCAGTAGCTGCCGGAATATCACTTGGCGCAGATAGCACAGCGCGATATCCGTGTTGATAGTTATCACCGGCATCAAGTAGTTCCATAACTTGTGCGTGCACGCGAGCAACATCATTATGCGCATTGCGCATACGAGTTGAACTTTCAGTTTTAAACCACGGAAAGAACCAACTCTGTTCAAGAATACGAGACCAAACCCAAGTTAAATGTTCGCCGTATCCAGTTGCTTTAAACGAAGGCAAGTATCCGCTGGCAAAAAGTGCCATCTCGGCATCTGTCCAGATCGGATAACCACCACACGCGAGTACGGTGAAGCGCCCTGGGTTGCGCACATGAGCGTTTAGTGCAATTGCACCGCCAGAATGGAAACCGTAAACGGCAACCTCTTTTACGCCAAGAACATCTAGGAATTCAATTAAGCCATCTCCGAATTCATTTATCTTCGGAGATTTCAGATTAAGTGGCTCAGATTGGCCATAACCAGGGGAGTCTGGGGCGATACAAGTAAATGAGCTTCCCCATTTAATCATTAACTTTTCATACTCAGCTGACGACCTTGGGCTCTGGTGAACCATGATCAGTGTTGGACCACTTCCGCACTTTCGATAGTGAACGCGGCGACCATTTACATCGAGATAATGACGGGTGATCTTCATGTGCTTAGCGTTGCGCGTGAAGCCAGATGCGTCAATGGCTAAGTTTCACCCAATAGAACTTGCTGGTTATTTGTAATTAGGAAAATGCTGTGTGCGCCCGAAGGGATTCGAACCCGCGCAGGAACGTGGAGCAATTAGTCCTTTACTTTCCACCCAGTCCTTTATACAACGTTAACATCCGCGCCAGCGCTTTCTTTTGGGTACTAGTGACAGTTATATCTTTATAGAGCCTAGTGCCTTGAATTCGTATGATTGTCTTTTTTGAGTTGATAATCCATTTAACTAAGGAAATTTCGGTGGTAGTCATAGTTCTATCAAACGTTTCAAAAGCATTGACTTGGCCAGTCTCGGACCAGACTTCGTCAGAATTTGGGGTGAGTTGAAATGTTTCTCCATCAACATTAAAAAGAACCTTTTTAATAAACAGGTAGTCACCTCCGTAATGTTGTACAAAAAGAACCGGGAGAGGGCTTTGCCCCTTCTTGGCACCGACGTAAATAAAGAAATCGTTCTTACGTACCCCATTTTTCCATTTCCCGCTTGACTTATCTTTATAATAAGTAGTGCCTGTAAAATCATCTTTCATGGTTTGCATCTGAGCGAGGGCGGCTTTGAATTCTGAAGATTTTTCAGCCGAAAACGAAGAATTAACACCGGCAGTGGTGAGCACAAGAATCATTATCGAACTCGTAAACAGTCTCATATGGATTTTCATTCTGCCTCCTTGTGTGCAACGAATAAGAATTGCACCATAACTCAATTTAATTGCTTTTTATCCCTAATTCAATAGAAACCCATAAACTTGATGGCGCTAATCTGAGATGGACTTTTACTGTGTGCGCCCGAAGGGATTCGAACCCCTAACCTTCTGATCCGTAGTCAGATGCTCTATCCGTTGAGCTACGGGCGCTTAGCGAAGTCGCAATGATACCTGCTTTTTACAGCCCACCCAAACGCAGTAATTCTTCGCGAGAAACGGCCTTAATTCTTGGTTTTCCGTGAGGTTCACCTGCGGCAATTTCAGCAGCATTAATTGATTCCCAATGGCTCTGTGAAATAACTTTATTTGTTGTAATTAGTGAAGTTAGTTCCACGGTTGGTTTTGGTTCCTTCATATCAGCTATTAATAAATTTATTACATCGGCAGCATCTGATTTATTAGTTCCAATCACGCCGGAAGGTCCGCGTTTAGCCCAGCCAACTACATAGAGATTTTCACCAACGCGGCCATCGTTGTTTAAAACTTTGCCTTTTCCATAAGGGATTCCAGTAAGTGGTTCTGGTTCATAACCAATTGCAGTAATTACCAAGCCACATTTAATTACTTTTTCTTCGCCAGCACTTGTAGTAAATACAACTTCTTCAACTTTGCCGTTACCTCGAAATTCTGTTGGAGTGCAGAGGAATTGAAACTCCATAGTGCGCGCATGTTTCCCTTGTTCTAGTTCAGAGATAAGGCGCATGGCTTCTAAGTTGTTGCGAACTTCTTTCTCTGGTTCTGCTCCTGCGCGCTCAAGAGCTGCAGAAATATCTGCTGGCTGCATTAAGACATTGGTGTGTTCTAACTTTGGTAGGTCGCGAAGTTCTGGCGATGTAAAGGCTGCATGTTCAGGACCACGACGAGCACTAATTACAACTTTGCGTATATTTGATTTACGTAGAACTTCGATTGCGTGTGTAGCGGTATCAGTTTCATCGAGTTCGCTTGGTTCAAGCGCCAACATGCGCGCGACATCCATTGCTACGTTGCCTGCACCAACTACAACTGCAGTATCGCAATCAAGATTTGGTGTGTGGTTAGCAAAATCAGGGTGTCCGTTATACCAAGGCACAAATTCAGCAGCTGAGATCGAGCCGGGTAGTTCTTCACCAGGAATCCCAAGTTTTTTGCCAGTTGCTGAACCAGTTGCGATAACGACAGCGTCATACTTTGCTTTCAACGCATCTAATGAAACATCTGCGCCTAATTCGACGTTTCCATAGAGGCTAAAACCTTCGCTGGTCGCGATTTTCTCGAATACTTTGGCGACTGTCTTGATCTTTGGGTGATCAGGTGCCACACCACTGCGAACTAAGCCCCAAGGCGTTGGCAGGCGTTCGATCATGTCGATCGAGAACTTAAGTTCATCGGTTTGCAGATTCTGCAGGGCCTGGGCAGCAAAGTAACCAGCCGGGCCAGCACCGACGATTGCTACTTTGTATTGAGGCATGGTCTTAGTCTATAAAACATTGTCGCTACTCACCAATAAATTCCATTATTGCTGGCTAATTAACTGGAATCTCCAAGTTCACAACCTTTGTGAAAACAGAGATCTCTGCGCCTTTCGAATTGCGGATTGCACCAGTTAATTCAAAATCAAAGCGCGCAGATCCAACTTTTACATCATCGCTTGTGACCTTTTGTC
>CAJAFH010000111.1 GCA_903939005.1 uncultured Actinomycetes bacterium
GTGTCACTCGCCGACTGGTTGCGCTTAAATCACTTGACCGGGGGATACCACGCCCGGATATGCAGGTTCTGCATGAGGGTGCTGAGGTTGGCATCGTAACCAGTGGAACGTTTTCACCTAGTCTAAAAACCGGAATAGCTTTAGCGTTAGTGAATTCAGAATTTAAGGTTGGACAACAACTTGAGTTAGATGTGCGAGGTCGCACTTCCAGTGTCGAGATTGTTAAGTTACCTTTTATGCCATCGCATGTTCGCTAAGTAACTAGGGGAGTAAGAAAATGGAATATCGCCGCTTAGGTAACACTGGGATGTATGTTTCCGAGATCTCTTACGGAAACTGGATCACCCACGGCAACCAAGTTGAAGCAACCGCTGCAAATGCCTGCGTGAAGGCCGCCTTTGATGCAGGGATCACAACTTTTGATACTGCCGATGTTTATGCCGGCACAAAGGCTGAAACCATTTTAGGTAAAGCTCTCAAGGGAATAAAGCGAGAGTCTTACGAATTATTCACCAAAGTTTATTTCCCAACTGGTACCGGCAAGAATGATCGTGGCTTATCACGTAAGCACATAATTGAATCTTGCAATGCTTCCTTAAAGCGTTTACAAACAGATCACATCGATCTCTATCAGGCACATCGCTTTGACTATGAAACACCGCTTGAAGAAACCTTGAGCGCTTTCGATGACTTAATTCGTCAAGGCAAAGTTAATTACATTGGTGTTTCAAACTGGAAGCACACTGAAATTCAAGATGCGCTGAAAATTCAAGACGATAAGGGTTACAACCGAATTGTTTCGAACCAGCCTTCATATTCTGCGATCTATCGAGTTATCGAAGCCAAAATCGTGCCACTGTGCGAACGCGAAGGCATTAGCCAGATTGTTTATTCACCGTTAGCGCAGGGCGTTCTAACTGGTAAATATCTACCAGGCAAGAAGGTTCCAACTGATTCACGTGGCGCAAATAAAAATAATAATGGTCAATTCATGCAAGGAATGATGAATGATGAATTCCTGGGCCATGTAGCTAAATTGCAGCCAATCGCAGATGCACACGGAATCACGATGTCTCAGTTGGCGTTAGCTTGGATTCTTAGCAATCCAAATGTGGCAAGTGCAATCATGGGCGCTACTAAACCGAAGCAAGTTACTGAAAATGCCAAGGGCAGCGGAATTAAACTCGAACCATCAGTGATCAAAGAAATTAATGCTGCGCTAAAGCCAATTGTTAAAACTGACCCAGAATTGATGGGTAGTCCAAAACCTCGCGCTTAATTACTTTTTCTTTTGGAAGGCCGCAGAAGGCTTAGGTGCGCGTAGGCGTCGCATCTGAGTTGAACGCAACCAACCGTACATTCCAAGACCCTTGGTATTTGCATCTGGGAACTTTTCAATAATTTGCTTCTTAAGTTTGCGACTCAAGAAGAAGCCATCTACGACTGCAAATAACAGCACCGTATACATAAGCACGATGGCGATTACATTAACAGTCATATTTGGCACAACTGAGAAAAGTAGAACTACGAAAATAATTGGCATGAAGAACTCGCCAATAGAGCGGCGACCATCGACTTCATCACGGATAAATCGGCGAACTGGGCCA
>CAJAFH010000112.1 GCA_903939005.1 uncultured Actinomycetes bacterium
AGTTGCATTGTCGGTCAGATCGTTGATGCCGACGATATTGATATTTGGATTAGTTAGTGCGGCGCGGAAAAAGTTGCGCCCGATTCGGCCAAAGCCATTGATTCCAACATTAATCACGGTAAACCTCGCTTCTAGTGCGTGAATTCTTCAGATCCGAAGAAGTTTATTAACTCACCACAGCGCTGGGGTACGCCCTAACCCTACCAAAAAGGTTTACTACTAATTAGTTACATAGGCTGTGATAGCCCTCGCAGGCACGCTCAACTAAATGAATCCTTGGTTAATTAAGCAGATCTGGCGAAAGCCCGGCCTCGGTATCTGGAATTCCCAGATCTGAAGCGCGCTTATCAGCCATTGCCAATAAGCGACGAATGCGACCGGCAATTGCATCTTTGGTCATTGGCGGGACAGCTAGTGAACCTAATTCTTCGAGGCTAGCTTGGCCATGTTGAATACGAAGTTCGCCAGCCTCTTTTAAATGATCTGGAATTTCTGGGCCCAAAATCTCCATGGCTCGTGCAACTCGAGCAGAGGCCGCAACAGCAGCGCGAGCAGAACGGCGCAAGTTTGCATCATCAAAATTCGCTAAACGATTTGCAGTAGCGCGAACTTCGCGACGCATGCGACGTTCTTCCCAAGCAAGGACTGACTCGTGTGCACCTAAGCGAGTTAACAAAACTCCGATTGCATCGCCATCGCGAATTACTACGCGATCGACTCCGCGCACTTCGCGAGCTTTAGCCACGATGCCTAACCGACGCGCGGCACCAACTAGAGCAAGCGCTGCTTCAGGTCCGGGGCAAGTTATTTCTAACGAAGACGAACGACCTGGTTCGGTTAGTGAACCATGTGCGATAAATGCACCACGCCATGCCGCTTCAGCATCGCAGATTGCAGCTGAAACAACTTGTGGTGGTAAGCCGCGCACTGGGCGACCATTGGCATCTACTAAACCTGTTTGACGAGCAAGCGCATCGCCGTCGGAATTTACCCGAACTACGTAGCGAGAACCTTTACGAATACCGCTGGATGAAAGAACTGCGAGATCGGATTCGTGCCCGTAAATATCAGCAATATCTTTACGTAAACGACGGGCGCTTTGAGCGGTATCTAATTCAACTTCAACCACAATTTTTCCGGCAGCGATATGCAGACCACCCGCGAAACGTAGGAGCGAAGAAACCTCGGCTTTGCGGCAGCAAGGTTTGGTAATTGAGAGTCTGGTGAGTTCATCCTTCACCGATGCGGTCATTGCCATGGCGTTATCCAACCAGTCTTTGCTCGATGATGTGTGCCAAAACTGGGGTCAATTTTCGGACATCGTGGGCAGAACTGCCTGGACCCATCGATAAATCGGCCGAAATAAGCGAGCCACCGAGTGATTGCACGATTTTTTCTAAAGATGAACGATCGGTTACAACATCTGAGTCCGCAATCACATAGTCGACTTTTAGCTCAGGCGCATATTTATGAAAGAGATGCAGATGATCTTCAGCCGAATAACCGGCATATTCATCGCCACTAGTCAGCACATTGGCATCTAGATTTAACAACACAACTTTTTTTGCCTTTGAATGCACTATTGCTTCGCGTTGTGCTGGCACCATTAAATGCGGCAGCACACTAGAAATCCAAGAACCTGGGCCCATAGTGATTACATCGGCGTTGCTTATTGCAGCAAGCGCTTCGCTACGTGCAGCTGGATTTTCTGGAAGTAATCGCAACGATTCTAACTTTCCTTTAGCAGTTGCAACTTCTGCTTGTCCGCGCACATTTATTCGCCCAATGGATGTAGTGAAAGTTGCTTCGATATCAAGTGGCACTGCAGCCATTGGTAATACTCGGCCAACTACTTTTAATAAAGCCCCTACGCGATCTAACCCTGCAACTGGATCTTCATCGCGATCCCAAAGGGCGGCAAGTAAAAGATTTCCAACTGCATGACCATCGAGTGGCCCTTCACTTGTGAACCGGTACTGCATGATCTCGGCCCAGCTGCGACCCCATTCATCATCGGCGCATAACGCAGCAAGAGCCATACGTAAATCACCGGGTGGAAAAATTGGAAACTCTTGGCGCAATCGTCCGCTAGATCCGCCATTATCGGCGACGGTAACAATGGCAGTGATTTGATCGGTGATTGCACGCAGCGAAGTAAGGGTTGCAGCCAGGCCGTGTCCGCCGCCTAGTGCAACAACGCGAGCTGAACTCATTCGCGGCCGAGATCTCGATGTACTGCGTGTGCCGAGATTGCTAGATCTGTTCCCGTTTGACCTAATTGCTTCGCAATTTCAGTTGAGATAGCGACACTGCGATGCTTGCCACCGGTGCAACCAATAGCGATAGTTAAATACTTTTTACCTTCACGAATAAAGCCCGGCAACATATCTTTAATTAACTTGACGTAATCCCCCACAAATTCCGTAACACCTTCATTAGAAAAGACTCGATCACTGACTGCTTGATCTAGCCCAGTCAATGGTCGCAGCTCGGGCACCCAATGTGGATTTGGAATGAATCGGCAATCTAGAACTAAATCAGCATCTACTGGAATTCCATACTTATAACCAAAACTCAAGATATTAAGTCGAACGCCTTCGATCATTCCTTCGGCGAAAATTTCACTTGTTCGCTTTGCTAGTTGATGGACATTTAAATTTGAAGTATCGATCACTACATCGGCGCTCTCACGAAGCTCATGCAGCTTGGCACGTTCGCGATCAATGCCATCGGAGATGCGATCACCACCTTGTAGTGGATGAGGGCGTCGAGTACTTTCAAAGCGAGCAACTAGAGATTGATCTGAGGCATCTAGAAAAAGCAACCGGAACTGGATTCCATCGCTCTTTAAATTTGCTAATGCAGCATTTAAATCATCGAAGAATTTTCCGCCGCGCACATCGACTACTACCGCCAAAGCTGGCAGCTCGCCATCACTAGATTGCTTGGCTAAAGCTGGAAGCAGTGAAGGTGGCAAGTTATCAACGACATACCAACCCAAGTCTTCGAGGGAATGGGCAACCGTAGATCGGCCAGCACCTGACATGCCGGTCAAAATCAATAGTTCGTTGCGCTTCATGCTTCTATCCTGCCTCCCTTGTCAAGCACCAGTAATTTCGCCCGTAGTCATATTTACTGCCTCGCTCTTGCCTATTTGAGCCAGCGACTGGGCAATAGTTTCAGCCAATTTTTCACCTATTCCAGGTGTTGTAGCTAGCTCACTAACTGGTGCTTTTCGGATTGCCGAGACTGAGCCGAAGCGGTCAAGGAGCGCAGTGCGTCGCGCGCTGCCAAGGCCTGGAATTTCATCCAGTAAAGATTCCAACATAACTTTAGAGCGTCTAGAGCGGTGGAAAGTGATAGCAAATCTGTGCGCTTCATCGCGAATTCGTTGTAGCAAATAAAGTCCTTCGCTGTTGCGTGGGAAAATTAGCGGATCAGCGTTATTAGGCAGCCAAACTTCTTCTAGTCGCTTAGCCAAGCCACATAGCGCGATATCAGTTATCCCTAATTCACCAAGTGCTCGTTGCGCAGCACTGACCTGTGGCTTGCCACCATCAACCACAATTAGTGCTGGCGGATAAGCAAACTTACTAATGCGCCCGCCAGTTTCAGAAACTTCTGCCAAATCAACGTTGCGATCATCGATCATTCTTTTAAGACGGCGAGTGATTACTTGGTGCATCGCTCGGGTGTCATCCCAACCTTCACTGGTGTCGATTATAAATCTTCGGTACTCAGATTTTTTCGGCATGCCATCTTCAAATACCACCATAGATGCAACCACTGAAGTGCCCGAAATATTTGAGATATCAAAACATTCAATTCGAAGTGGCGTGCGCGTAAGGCCCAACATCTCTTCGATTTGAGTAAGAGCTTTTCCAGAAACCGCAGCATCAGTTGCGCGCTTACTCACATATTGAATGAGTGAGTACTGTGCATTTCGCTTAACGGTCTCAAGTAGCTCGACCTTATCGCCACGCTGTGGAACTTTTATCTCTACCTTGGACCCGCTAACACCGCCCAGCCATTGCTCTAGTTGAGCGAGATTCTCGGGTTGGGTGTTTAGATAAATATTGCGCGGAATTGAGATTGATCCATTTCCATAGATTGAGAAGAGAAGTGAAGCAAAAACATCTTCTCCTTCCAGTGCCATTTCCTGATCCACAATCCACGAGCGAGAACCCTTAATTGAACCGCGCTGCATCGAGAAAATTGAACCAGCTGAATGAAAACCATCTTGATAGAGCGCAATAAAATCGCCATCTAAATCATCTGAGAAATTGCCTTGGGTAGATCTTTGGGCCTTTTCAAAGGACTCAATTTGATCCCGCAATCGAGCTGCACGTTCAAACTCTTCATTCGTTGAAGCCAGCTGCATCTCTTCATGAAGCGCAGGAAGAAGATTCTCCATTCCCGATTCCATAAAGTCATTTAACTTTAGAGCCAAACTTTGGTGATCTTCTTTAGAAATCCAGCCAACACAAGGGGCTGCGCATTTACCGATATCCCCCAACAAGCATTGACGCTTGCTACGTTGGGCGCGGTTGAAGTTTGCAGAGGAACAAGATCTGACTGGGAAAACTTTCAGTAAAACTTCAAAGGTATTACGTAGCGCCCAAGCATTTGTATAAGGCCCAAAGTACTTCAAACCTGGTCGCTTATCTTTGCGGGTTATGAAGATCATGGGATATTCATCATTAAGCGAAATGGCTAAGTACGGGTAGGACTTATCATCTTTGAACTGCACGTTGTATTTCGGCTGATATTGCTTAATCCAGCTAAATTCCAGAGCCAGTGCTTCAAGCTCGGTGCTAACAATCGTCCAATCAACCCGCACAGCCTCATGCACCATACGATTAGTTTTAGTGGCTAAATTTGCTTGAAAATAATTACTCAGCCGATTCTTGAGATTTTTTGCCTTGCCCACATAAATGACTTTGTCAGACTTGTTAAAGAAGCGATAGACACCAGGATGCTCGGGAATATTGCTCGGCCGATAACTCTGTGGATCTGCCATTGCAGTTA
>CAJAFH010000113.1 GCA_903939005.1 uncultured Actinomycetes bacterium
AGGTGCGGCAGCTATTGCTAATGCTCATTTGGCATATGAGAAATTCGAAAAAGAATTTGCAACAACTCGATGGAGCGCACTTGCGCAAAAGGGTGCCAATGTTCAGCGCCCACTCTGGGCTTCAACTGGCGTCAAAGACCCAGCTTACGATGACACTCGCTATGTCCTAGAACTAGTTGCGCCAAATACTGTTAACACTATGCCGCAAAGCACGTTGGACGCAGTTATTGATCATGGTGTATTCAAGGGAAACACTATTGCCGGTAAATACGACGAAGCTCGTATTGTCTTTACCCAACTGGCAGAGCTTGGAATTTCGATTGAAAAAGTCACTGCAGACTTAGAAACAGATGGTGTTAAAAAATTCGCTGATGCCTGGAACGAACTCTTGGCTAGCGTTAAAGGAGCAATGAGTTAGTGTTAAAAATATCTGGTCAAAAGCTAGGCACCATCGATCGCAGCAGTGCTCTATATAGAAAGATTGCAGCGGTAAACCCTAAGTTAGCTGCTAAAGACTCAACTATTTGGGGCTCAGCGGCCCAAGCTGAAGCAAGTGTCCGTTTGAATTGGATTGATGCACCTGAAAGTTCTCGCGAACTCTTGCCACAACTAGATGCGATTAGCGCTAAATTCCGCAACCACACCCGCGTTGTTCTCTGTGGCATGGGTGGATCATCCCTAGCACCAGAAGTAATTGCGGCGACTTATCGCAAAGAGTTATTTGTCCTGGATTCAACTGATCCGGTTTACATTCATCACGCGCTAGCTGGTGATCTTCGCGAAACAGTTGTCGTAGTTGGCTCTAAATCGGGTTCGACAATTGAGACTGCATCGCAACGCGCATTATTTGCTGAAGCATTTCGTACCCTTAATCTAAATCCGGTCGATCACATGGTGATCGTGACTGATCCTGATTCCCCGCTAGACAAAAGCGCTCGCGCCGACGGCTACACAGTAGTTAACGCTGATCCAAAAGTAGGTGGCCGCTTTAGCGCACTGACCGCATTTGGTTTAGTGCCAGCTGCCTTAATCGGTGTTGACGCTTCGGTTCTGCTTGATGCCGCATCCGATGCAAAAGCACAAATAGTTTCCTCCGATGTAGCAATCGATATTGCATATCTAATCAGCAACGCCGGCCAGTATTTAACTTACTGCGATTCAGCTGCCGCTCCTGGGCTCTCGGATTGGATCGAACAATTAGTAGCCGAATCGACTGGCAAGAATGAAGTCGGTCGCCTGCCAGTTGTAATTGAAAATGCGACAGCTGCAGCCGGTGGCGATGCATTCAGCATTGCTTTTGACGGTAGCGCTGACTTGGTAATTTCAGGTGATCTTGGCGAACAATTTTTCCTCTGGGAATGGGTTACCGCCTTGGTTGGCGCTGCACTTGAAATTGACCCCTTTAATCAGCCGAATGTAACTGAAGCTAAAGAGGCAACGAGTGCTCTTCTGGCTGAGTGGAATGGCGTGCTACCTGAGTTCACACCTGATGCAATAGATGGCGCCGTAGAAATATTTGGTGCAGGTTCTAACTTAACTGCCGCGCTTCGTAACTTCATTAACGAAATCCCAGATGGTGGTTACGTCGCAGTCATGGCTTATCTAGATCGCAGTGGTGATCGCGATTTAGCAAAGTTACGCGAAATTATTGCCCGCAAATCTAATCGACCAGTTACTTTCGGTTGGGGGCCACGTTTCTTGCACTCCACCGGACAGTTCCATAAAGGCGGCCAGCAAAACGGTGCCTTCTTGCAGATTACTGGTGTTACCAATGGCGATGTAGTAATTCCTGGACAGAACTTTGGCTTTAAGACTTTGATTATGGCTCAAGCACTTGGCGATCTTCGCGCTCTTGCTAAAAGAAAATACCCGCTGCTGCGATTACATTTAAGTGATCGAAGTGCGGGTATTGCTCAACTGCTAAAAGCTGCCGAAGCGCTTTAATTATTCGTCATCATCTCCGTGTAGCTTACGAAGAGCATCTGCCAAAATCTTTTCGCCTTCAGCGGCGCTGCGACGTTCTTTAACGTAAGCCAAGTGAGTCTTGTATGGCTCGTTCTTAACTGCAGAAGGTGGATTGTTCTTATCTAAACCTGCTGGGAGGCCACACTTTGGGCAATCCCACTCAGCTGGAATAACAACGCCTTCTTCTTTAGCAAAAGATGGCTTTACTTCGTGGCCCTTGCCACACCAATATGAAACATAGAAACGCTCAATTGATTCACCGCGCTCGGCCTCGCCCATTGGGCCAGCACCGACACGACTTCCGCGAATTGCACTACCCATTTGAGCTCCTTAAGAAAGTTGGAAAAGTTAAATTAAGCAGTTTTTAAAACAAGACTCAGCGCAACTACGCCTGAGAACCAAAGTCCGCCAACCACAATTGTGATGCGATCAAGGTTCTTCTCAACTACTGAAGATCCGCCGAAATTTGATGAAACGCCACCGCCGAATAGATCGGAAAGTCCGCTGCCTTTGCCCTTGTGTAATAGAACCAAGAGAATCATCAACACGCTTGTGATGACCAGGATGATTGATAGTGCGAGTGTCACGAATAGTTCTCCAACTTCGAAGTGAGGTAAGGGTGAGATTCTACTTCACCAACGGTGCAAGAAAGCAATTTTACCGCTCTTTAGGCTTATTCACCGCGGTGATAGCGGGCGATCTTTGCCAATTCTTCTGGATCTAGGCTGGCGCCGCCGATTAGCGCACCATCTACATCGTCCTTCTTCATGATCTCTGCGATATTTGCAGACTTTACGGAACC
>CAJAFH010000114.1 GCA_903939005.1 uncultured Actinomycetes bacterium
ATTCAGGATGCAGCGCAGAAAATAAAAACTACTGAAGCGCTAATGAATTCCAGCAATACCGAAAAAGATCAGATGGCGTATGCCCAAGCAATCATTGATTGGGGCGATGCCGGGGGATACGACTTCGAAGTGATTTGGGATGTTTGTTGCACCGAAGCGCTTAGTAAATCATTTGATGAAGTTGCCGAACGTAAAGTTAACACTTTATCTGGGGGAGAGCAGAAGAAAGTTGTTCTGCGTGCGCTTCTTGAAGGCCCTGATGAAGTTCTATTACTTGATGAGCCAGATAACTATTTAGATGTGCCATCAAAGCGTTGGCTCGAAGAAGTAATTACCGGTACTAAGAAAACTGTTTTATTTGTGAGCCACGATCGCGAGCTACTAGATAACGTAGCAAATCGTATTGTGACGCTAGAACAAGGCGTTAGCGGAAATACCACTTGGGTACATGGTGGAAAGTTCTCAACTTGGCATGAGGCACGCGTTGCTCGCAATAAACGTTTTGCCGAAGTACTTCTGCGCTGGCAACAAGAACATCAGCGCTTAAAGGATTTAGTTCGCACATTACAGGTGCAAGCAGCAAGTAGCCCAGATATGGCTAGTAAATATCATGCGATGCAGACGCGTCTGCGTAAGTTCGAAGAAGCGGGAGCGCCTGAAGCGCCGCCACTTGAGCAAGATGTAAAGGTTGGCTTGCGAGGTGGTCGCACAGGCTTGCGCGCATTAACTTTTGAAAATTTAGCACTAGAGAATTTAACGGAACCATTTAATTTCGAAGTTTTCTTTGGTGACCGGGTTGCTGTGTTGGGAAAGAACGGCACTGGCAAGTCACACTTCCTGCGCATGATTTCCGGCGATGAAACCGTTAAATACACCGGTGAATGGAAACTTGGTGCTCGCGTTGATGTTGGTTACTTTGCCCAAACTCACGCGCATCCAGAATTTGAAAGTAAAACTCTGCTGGAAATTCTCTGGCAAGAACATTCATTGCAATTAGGGCCGGCTAAAAGTGTGCTGCGAAAGTATGAAATTGATGGTCAAGCTGAACAAAAATTCTCATCGCTTTCAGGTGGTCAGCAAGCCCGCTTCCAAGTGCTGTTACTTGAGCTAATGGGTTCAACTGCGCTCTTACTTGATGAGCCAACTGACAACCTTGATTTAGCATCGGCGGAAAGTTTGGAAGCAGCTCTTAACCGTTATGAAGGCACGGTCATGGCCGTGACCCACGATCGTTGGTTCACAAGAGGCTTCACGCGATTCCTGGTATTCGGCGCAAATGGTCGGGTTTACGAGAGCCCTGAGCCAATTTTTGACCACTAGTTCACGCTCATTTTGACCCAGCGCGAGCGTGGCGGTAGCCTTACCCCTCTAGATCAAGCCCGCCGCGAGGTGGACTTTCTACTAATCAATTCAGAACTAAGAAGAAGGTAGGCAATAGCGTGCGTACATATAGTCCAAAGCCTGGCGATGTAGTGCGAAAGTGGCATGTCATCGACGCCCAAGATGTTGTGTTGGGTCGCTTGGCAACTCATGCTGCTGCACTTCTACGCGGAAAGCACAAAGCAACATTTGCTCCTCACATGGACATGGGTGACTTTGTAATTGTTATCAACGCGGAAAAGATTGCGCTATCTGGTTCAAAGACCACACAAAAGTTTGCACACCACCACTCAGGTTTCCCAGGCGGTTTAACTTCAACTGTTTACGGCGACTTGATGGAGAAGCACCCAACTCGCGCCGTTGAAAAGGCAATCAAGGGAATGATTCCTAAGAACCGTCTTGGCCGCGATATTGCTTCAAAGCTAAAAGTTTATGCAGGTCCAAATCACCCACATGCTGCACAGGCTCCAACTCCATATGTTTTTGAGCAAGTTTCACAGATCATTAAGTAATCGATAGAAAAAGGGAATAGAAAATACATGTCTGAAAATACAACTATCGAACTTGATGAAGCACAAGAGCTAACTACTTATTCATCATCATCTCCAGCTGCAGCGACGAACCGCCCAGCAATTAAAGCTCCAGGTGGCGGCACAGGTCGTCGTAAGGAAGCTGTTGCTCGCGTTCGCTTAGTTCCTGGTTCAGGCAAGTGGGTCGTTAACGGAAAGACTCTTGAGAATTACTTCCCAAATAAAGTTCACCAACAATTAGTTTCAGAGCCATTCCGCACTGTTGGTGCTGAAAATGCTTACGACGTTGTTGCTCGCATCAATGGTGGTGGAGTTTCAGGTCAAGCTGGCGCACTTCGTCTTGGTGTTGCACGCGCGCTTAATCAGATTGATGAAGAAGCTAACCGCCCAGCTCTCAAAAAAGCTGGCTTCCTTAAGCGCGATGCTCGTGTTATCGAACGTAAGAAGTACGGCCTAAAGAAGGCTCGTAAGCGTTCTCAATACAGCAAGCGCTAATACACTTTCACCGATTTACTCGGTAGCTATCTCGGCAGGAGGAGGACTTTTTGTCACTCTTTGGAACCGACGGCATTCGTGGTTTAGCAAACGTTGATCTAACTGCTGAATTAGCCCTTGATGTAGCTGTAGCTGCTGCACATATCCTGGTAGAAAATTCAAACGATCGTCCGCGCGCAATTGTGGGCCAAGATTCACGGGCATCCGGTGAATTTCTAGAAGCAGCTGTTGTAGCTGGCTTAACAAGTGCTGGTGTTGATGTTTATCGCGTAGGCATCGTGCCAACTCCAGCGGTTGCTTATTTAGTTGCCAGCACTGGCGCAGATCTCGGCGTAATGATTAGCGCATCGCATAATCCAATGCCAGATAACGGCATTAAGTTATTTCAACGTGGTGGTGAAAAATTAGCCGATGATGTCGAAGCGCTAGTTGAGGCCCGCATTGGTGAACCATGGCAACGTCCAACCGGCGCCGCTGTTGGTCGCGTAATTAATGGCGATCAATTAGTTGATAAATACATTGAACATTTACTTTCCACCATTGATGTTTCGCTCTCTGGTCTATAAGTTGTAGTTGATTGCGCAAATGGTGCTTCATCTTTTACCGCACCGGTTGCGCTTTCTCGCGCTGGCGCGGAAGTTATTGCCATCGCCAATACTCCTGATGGTTGGAACATTAATGATGGCGTTGGTTCAACTCATTTAG
>CAJAFH010000115.1 GCA_903939005.1 uncultured Actinomycetes bacterium
CTGGTTTTACAAAGCCCCACGGAGGCTTAATTAGATGATTAATCTAGACTCAAACCAATGGAACCTCGTTTATAACGTATTTTCATTCGGTTTAATCTCAATGCTCGCATGCACCGTGTACACACTTGTGTCACAAGCTCGAGTATTGCCTAAGTACCGCAACGCACTTGTAATGTCATCAATGGTTACATTCATTGCTGGCTACCACTACTGGCGTATCTTCAACTCATTCGATCATGCATCAACCGGAATGGCCGTTAAGGTTTCTGGCGATCAAGGTGCTTTCAATGAGGCATACCGTTATGTTGACTGGCTACTAACTGTTCCTCTACTTCTAGTTGAAGTTATTGCAGTGCTTGCACTTGCAAAGGAAGTTTCAAAGTCACTCATCACTCGTTTGGTTCCAGCTTCAGCTGCGATGATCGCACTTGGTTACCCAGGTGAAATCTCAAACGACCAGAACACACAGATTCTTTACGGTGTTCTATCAACACTTCCATTCCTATACATCCTTTACGTACTATTCGTAGAGCTTGGTAAGTCACTAGATCGTCAACCAGAAGGTGTTGCAGCAACCGTTGGTCGCTTGCGCCTACTTCTAATTGCGACATGGGGCGTTTACCCAGTTTCATACATCCTTGGTATGGGCGAAGGAATGGCTTCAGCAGAACAATTCGTTGGCGTACAGGTTGGTTACACAATCGCTGACGTTCTAGCTAAGTGCGTATTCGGTCTTACAATTCTAAAGATCGCTCGCATGAAGTCAGCTGCAGAAGGCATGAAGGAAGATCACTAAGTTATAAATTGCAAGTTTAATCTTGCAGGAGGGAAGGCGGGAAACCGCCTTCCCTCTTTTTTATATTGAGATAAAGTTTTTTGTTACACAGATTAGAATTGAATTACTAACCGGTTGAAAGGAAAACCTAAAATTATTAATAACTACCGAATGTGGGCCTACGCCCTAATAGCAACTGGTTGTATCAACTGGAGCTACCAGCGAGGCGAAGCTGGTGTTATTACAAATAGCGCTTTTGTGGTTATTCCTGGACTTATTTTATTTGCGATTACCTTCAATAAAACTCTTGCCGCTAAGTTAAATTCCAAAGCAGCAATGTATTTCTGGGGCGTAGTTGGCGGACTGGCTTTAATCTTCGCCTTTATTAACTAATTTTCTTTTCGTTAAGGCGATCCTTGAAATATTCCCAAGCTGAAATAGTTAATAGAATCATGGAAAAACCGAAGAGCAAATCCTCAATTGGGGCTCCGGCTAAGCGCTGACCGATAATCTCGGTATCGGTATACATAACTATTTTATTCGAAGTCAGCCACCAATTAGTAAGTAACTGAAACGGCAAGATCAAAAAGTAAGTCAACCAGAATATTCCTCTGGTCATCATTCTGGATTTAAGTAGAAAAAGATCAAGTACTACTGCTACAAATACCGCACTGAGGGCTATGTCAGAGTAGATCATTTGATCTCATCTTTCTCTTTACCCCAGCCAGTTAGCTTTGTGAGCGCTAAGTAAGTTAGCACTGTCATTAGGGGCACGATAATAAAAAACAATACTTCTTCAATTGGCAGCTTACCTAATAGCATGATTCCTAAAATTTGATTGGGGTCAAAGAACCAACTTCCTTTGCTGACTGCCCAAAAATCCCAAATCAGATAGACAAATAAAATAAGAGAGTCGGTTAA
>CAJAFH010000116.1 GCA_903939005.1 uncultured Actinomycetes bacterium
CGCATTCGGATTATCAATTGTGAAGCCCTGCTTCTCAATGGTGTCTACGAAATCGATTGTCGCGCCCATTAAATATGGATCGCTCATCTTGTCGATTACAACTTTAACGGTGCCGAATTCGCGCACGATGTCGCCATCTTGGTTGCGATCATCGAAATAGAGCTGGTACTTAAGGCCAGAACAGCCACCAGGTTGAACCGCTACACGTAGGCAGAGATCATCGCGACCTTCTTGAGCCAATAGAGCGGCAACTTTAGTTGCTGCCACATCGGACAAAGCGATACTGGTCATCTTGATATCTACGGCCTCGGTAGTCATTGCTCTCCCCTAAAAGTTCTTCGAACAGGTCTTAATACTAGCCAAGAGAGGCAGATGGTGCGACAAGAGGCTGAAAATTCGAGAGAATGTCGCCATGGCCTTAACCGATCTACTTCTAATGGGGCGCGAACGCGATCTAACCAGCGAACGCGGGGTCTCTTGTGCCGGCGAACTGCCAGCTGCCAGTGATCCAGGTTTAGTTGAACGGGCCCGAGCTGCGCGAGCAGCCCTTGGTTCTAAAGTCATGATTCTTGGCCACCATTATCAGCGTGATGAAGTTATTGAATTCGCCGACATTACCGGTGACTCATTTAAATTGGCACAAGCCGCTGCTGAAAATCCGCAAGCCGAGTACATTATTTTTTGCGGCGTTCACTTCATGGCTGAAAGCGCCGATGTATTAACAAATGATAATCAGAAAGTGATCCTGCCTGATCTAGCCGCTGGTTGCTCGATGGCAGATATGGCTTCAGCTAACCAAGTTGATGATTGTTGGAACCAATTAACTGAACTTGGAATTGCGCAAAAAACTATTCCGGTTACCTACATGAATTCATCTGCGGCAATCAAAAGTTTCACCGGGAAAAATGGTGGAACCATCTGCACTTCTTCTAACGCCAAAAGTGCGATGGACTGGGCATTTACCCAAGGTGAGAAAATTCTTTTCTTGCCCGATCAGCATTTAGGAAGAAACACAGCAGTTCTTTCAATGGGTTTATCGCTAACCGATTGCGTAGTTTGGAATCCCTGGAAACCTATGGGCGGCTTAACCGAGGCGGAATTGCGTGCGGCAAAAGTAATTCTTTGGCGTGGTCATTGCTCAGTACATGGTCGCTTCAGTGCGCAAAATGTAGCTGATGTGCGCGAGCGAGTTCCGGGCGTACAGGTGCTAGTTCACCCAGAATGCCAACACGAAGTAGTTTCAATTGCAGATGTAGTTGGCTCTACCGAGAAAATCATTCAGACTGTCAAAAATTCCCCATCCGGCTCTAAGTGGGCTATCGGTACTGAACTAAATCTGGTGCAGCGCTTATCGCGCACCATGCCAGATAAAGAGATTCTCTTTCTGGATAAGACTGTTTGCTACTGCTCAACGATGAACCGAATTGACTTGCCTCACCTGGTTTGGGCGATGGAATCCTTGGTTCTAGGCCAGGTAGTCAACCAAATCATTGTGCCTGAAGACGTTCGCAAGTACTCCAAACTCGCACTAGA
>CAJAFH010000117.1 GCA_903939005.1 uncultured Actinomycetes bacterium
CAGCAGCTGAACCTGTGTAACCAACTGTTGTTGTCCAACCGCTGTTGTTACGTGTGAACAGTGAGATTCCGAATGATGATGCAATTGATGACATGTGATAAGGATCGTTACCAGTTCCACCGCGTGTGAATGGAAGAGTTACGCCACGTGTTGAAGCAAGTAGTTGCTCCCATGTCATGCCCTTTGGATCCTTTGCCTTGCTCTTGTTATAAACAAGTGCGATGTTTTCAGTGTAGATAGGCATTCCGTAAAGCTTGCCACCAACAGTGAAACCTGACTTCATTTCCTTTGAGAACTTAGTTCCAAGTGAACCAACCACGATTGGAGCAACAGTTCCTGAAGATACAAGTTGACCTGTCCAGTCATGTGCGCCAACCATTAGGTCAGGGCCTTTTCCTTCTGGAACAGCCTTAATGAAATCTGCGCGGCCCTTGTTGTAAACCACGTTGATTGTGATGCCTTGGGACTTAGCCCATTCTTTAATAATTGGAGTCTGCTGATCCTTAGTTGCATCTGCAACGCCAACCCAAATTGTTACAACCTTGGCTGGGTTAACTGCTGCGAATGAAGGAGCAACGATTGCGCCTGAAGCTGCTACGGCAAGAACCAAAGCAGTTGCAAGGCTACGCTTACGTAGAATCATTGTTTGCCTTTCTAACTTTATTTAGAGGGATGATCAAACCCGTTAGGGATTGGCCAGAGTTTATAAGCCGTCATTCGGCGGTTCTAGCCATAACGGGATTTGTATCGAAATCGTTGTAATAAAACGCTGTTACATGGTGGTCATACAGTCACAATTAGAGCCTGACCAGCGCACCTTTTTAAGAGGAAAAAAGCGCGGGCAAACAGGTACTTTTAGGCTCAACCTGCCAGGTACTGCGAAATACAAGGGGAAGAAATGACCTTCAACGATGCCCATCTAAAACCTCACCATGACGGTTCTGAACTTTATGTAAGTTCGGATGCGCCAAAAATAGGTTCAGAAGTAACGCTTCGAGTGCGCGTACCAAATACCTATACCTTCGATGTTGGGTTAGTTCGTTATTACATGGATAGCGAATCAACTGTGGCCAAGCTGACCAAAGAGAGCGATGGCGAAGTTGAGTCTTGGTGGTCGGCCAAGATTCCAGTTAAGAATTATGACGTTCAATACCGTTTTCTATTCACGCGGGCCGGCAAATATGAATGGCTAAATGCTTCAGGTTTATTTGGCCACGATGTTCATACCAATGAAGATTTTCGAATTATCGCTCGCCCACGAACAACAACTTGGCTCAAGAGTTCAGTCTTCTATCAAATTTTCCCAGATCGTTTTGCTAAAGGCGTAGAACGCCCGGCACCTGAATGGGCGCTACCAATGCAATGGGATGCGCTGCCACATGGTCATGGACCAACAACCGGAATCGAGCTTTACGGTGGTGACTTTGAAGGCATTACTGCACACTTAGATCACGTTATCGATTTAGGTGCTAACGGAATTTATTTCACGCCATTTTTTCCATCGAAATCAAATCACCGTTACGACGCAACATCATTCGACAAAATAGATCCACTACTTGGTGGCGACAAAGCATTCTTTGAATTTATGAAAGCTGCCAAGAAAGCAAAGATCAAAGTGCTAGGCGACATCACTACAAACCACTGCAGCAATGAACACCCATGGTTCTTAACGGGTCAAAAGAGCAAGAGTTCAAAAGAGAACAAGTTCTTCTACTGGGATAAGAAAACCCCGTTTGGCTATGCGACTTTTTATGCAGTTAAGCAAATGCCTAAATTAAATTTCGCTTCAACTGAATTACGTAAGCGTTTTTATGAAGCCAAAAATTCAGTTATTCAAAAGTGGCTTTCACCTAAATATGGTCTAGATGGCTGGCGCATCGATGTAGGAAACCAGACTGGCCGCTATCGTGAGGCCGATCTGCACGATGAAGTTATGCGTGATATCCGCACAGCCATGGACAAAATGAAGCCAAATACTTGGCTCGTAGCTGAAAATGCCGATATGTGGCCAACTGATTTAAATGGCACCGGCTGGGATGGCACCATGAACTACAACGGATTCATGCGACCACTCTGGGCTTGGTTTAATCACAACCCAAATCTTGAAGCAGGCGGATTCCACGGTTTGCCAATTGCGATTCCTAAAACAACTGGTGCGCAATTTGTTAAAGCAATGACGGTGTTTAACTCATCAATTCCATGGCGTAATTTAATTGACAGCATGACTCTGCTGGATTCACACGACACTGCGCGCATGCGCAATGTTGTGGGTGGCGATAAAGAGAAGCACATGGCAGCTATGGCTCTATTGCTAACTTATCCAGGCGTGCCATCAATTTATGCTGGCGATGAAATCGGGCTTGAAGGTGCATGGGGCGAAGACGGGCGTCGCACCATGACTTGGGATGATGCCCACAACTGGGATCACAATTTCTTAAATTCGGTTAAAGAACTTGTAAAACTTCGTCGTACCGCGCCTGCGCTAATTGAAGGCGGTTTGCGTTGGATTGATGTGCAAGATGATCACCTTTTATTCTTGCGCGAAGCCACTGATCAGAATCTGTTGATTCTGGTTGCACGAGATAAAACAAAGGTTGATGTCGATCTAAGCAAGTTTGATTACTCGATTATTGGAACTCATTTTGGACCAGCAGCTAGCGGTTCGCGCTTGAAGTTAAAGTCCAAGAATGGCCTGGCCGGAGTTTGGGAAGTTGCTTAATGAAAAAATTTATCGCTCTATTTACAATTGCAACGCTCGGAATTTCAGCTGCCGGTAGTTCGGCTGCTCAGAACATCGCAGCGCTAGCAACAAATATCGCGCGTGGTGCGCAGAGCGATGAATCTGCTTACTTTGTAATGACTGATCGATATGCAAATGGCGATACATCCAATGACAACGGCGGCCTTAAAGCTGGTTCATATGACAGTGGATTTGACCCAACTAATTACGGCATGTTCCATGGTGGCGATTTCAAAGGCATAACAAATAGCCTAGATCGCCTGAAAAAGCTGGGTTTTACCTCTATTTGGATCACGCCTCCGGTTAAGCAACAAACCATGCAAGGAAATTCAGCGGCATATCACGGCTATTGGGGCTTAGATTTCACAACGGTTGATCCCTACCTAGGTAGTGAATATGACTTTAAAGAGCTCGTGGTTAAAGCTCATGCAATAGGTATGAAAGTCATAATTGATATCGTCGTAAATCACACGGCAGATGTAATCCAATATTCAGATAACAACGCCTACGTGAGCCATAAGAGCGCACCTTATTTAGATGCTGGCGGAAAACCATTTGATCCAGCTCTGTTTGCTGGAAAAGATAGTTTTCCAAAGCTAGATGCCAATGTGTCCTTTGCTAAGAAGCCTTCGGTAGACGCAGCCAGTGCAAATATTAAGAAACCAGCATTTCTAAATGACCTAACTAATTATCACAACCGTGGCGATTCAAATTGGTCAGGTACCTCAGTTCTAGATGGCGACTTCATCGGTTTAGATGATGTATTTACCCAAAAGCCAGAAGTTGTTAAGGGCTGGATAGAAGTTTGGAGCAATTGGATAACAAAGTTCGGAATCGATGGTTATCGCATCGATACCGCCAAGCACGTAAACCCAGAATTTTGGCAAGCATTTATTCCAGCGATATTAAAAGCTGCTAAAGCTGCCGGCAAAACTGATTTCCCTATCTATGGCGAAATTTTTGACTCAAATCCATTGACTACTGCGCAGTTTGTACGCAATCAAGCTTTTCCTGGGGTTCTTGACTTTGCTTTCCAAAGTAATGTGACTGCTTTTGTAACCAATGGTCGTGGCGCTGAAAAATTAGTCGAACTATTTAACGCTGATGATCTATATACGACTTCAACAACATCGGCATATGGGTTAACTACTTTCCTTGGAAATCATGACATGGGTCGAATCGGAATGTTTATCGATAACGCCGCAAGCAATGAGGCCGATGCGTTAGCAAAATCTAAATTAGCAAATGCGCTTCTTTTCTTATTACGTGGCGGCCCGGCCCTTTACTACGGCGACGAGAAGGGAATGATTGGCAGCGGCGGCGATAAAGCCTCGCGCCAAGACATGTTCCCTACGCAGGTTTCATACTGGCAAGATGAAAAGCGCATTGGCTCTGATCCAATCGGCACCCGCAGTGCTTTTGATGTTAAAAATCCACTGGAAGATCAGATCACTTCAATGCAGGGTGTTATTAAAGCTAATCCAGCGCTACGTTCAGGTACTCAGCAGATTCGCTTCCATAACAGCGAAGTCTTTGCAACCACTCGTTATCTAAATGGCCAAGAGTATGCCGTTGTATTTAACTCTGGTGAGACTGCGCAAGAAGTGAAGTTCAATGTCAGCACTAGTGGTTCAAAGTGGACACCAGTACTTGGTACTGCAATCTCCTCCTCGGCATCCGGTGCGAATTTAACTGTCAAGGTTGGTGCAACTAGTTATGTGGTTCTCAAAGCTGCAACAAAGTTCAAAGCCAAGCTAGCTCCAGCAGTAACTCTTAATGCGCCACGATCTGATTTTGCAATGGATTACTTGCTAGAGCTTAGTTCGACTGTAAAGGGCGATGAATACAACCAAGTAACTTACTTAGTACGTGAGGCCGGTAAGAATTGGGTCAACATTGGAACTTCGGATCACCGCACTGTAAAGGGTGACATAGCTGCAGCTGGTTTGTATCGCGTGTTCTTAGAGCCACGCAAGTATGCAAACGGTACTAATCTTGAGTTTGTCTCAATCGTGAAAAACGCTGCGAATAAAACTGCGGTTTCGAAAATTATTAAATATAAAGTTAGTTATTAATCTAGCCAGAACTTCATCACTTGGTCTAAATAACCGGCCCATGATCTTTCGTTGTGGCTGGTCTTTTCATAAACTTTCGTCGAAAAATCATGCCCGATTCGATAGCCCTTTTCTTTCATTAATCGATCGGCATACTCTTGGAATGGTTTGTAATCCGCATCAAGGCTTTTGGTTCCACGGCTCATCCAAATCTTGTGGGTGCCAGGCTTAGGCAGCTCTTCGATAGTGCGTTCAACTAAACGATTGCCACCAATAGTCCAGTGAGGTGAAAGCGCCAGCAATGTGCTCATCTGCTCAGGGCGTTGAATTCCAGCGTAAAGGGTTGATAAACCACCCATGCTTGAACCAATCATTGCGCGGTTTGAAAGCGGTATTTCAAGTTCGTAAGCGCTGAGGATTTCCGGCACGATTTGGTCAAAAATCATATTTAGATATTGATCGCCGCGTAGTTGAGCTAAATCAGCTTTTACAACATTTGCGGAATTAACAACGACATCTTCTTGGAAGAATCTTTGCGGCGATAAATCCTTTGCCCGACCATGTTCATCTTGCTTACTTCCGCCATGCCAGATCGCAATAATCGCTGGCGGGTTAAGCCCAAGATGTTCGGACACCCGAATCGAGCTTTGCGCCATCTCCCAGGTACTACGGCGGTGCGTAGAAGTCTTGCCATCGAAAACATTCTGGCCATCATGTGCGATCAGTAGGTGCTGGGTATCGCCACGAGGAATCCAGAAGTCCACTGTGCGGCCA
>CAJAFH010000118.1 GCA_903939005.1 uncultured Actinomycetes bacterium
AAGTTGTAGTTGATTGCGCAAATGGTGCTTCATCTTTTACCGCACCGGTTGCGCTTTCTCGCGCTGGCGCGGAAGTTATTGCCATCGCCAATACTCCTGATGGTTGGAACATTAATGATGGCGTTGGTTCAACTCATTTAGATTTCTTGCGTAACGCTGTGCTCAAGAATGGTGCTGATGTTGGTATTGCCCACGATGGTGATGCTGATCGTTGTTTAGCAATTGATGCAACGGGCGCCGAAATTGATGGCGATGTAATTATGGCGATTCTGGCTAAAGGCTTTAAGGCCCAAGGAAAGTTAAAGGCCAACACGATTGTCGGCACCGTAATGAGCAATCTTGGTTTCATGCACGCTATGGCTGAATCAGGCATTGAAGTAGTGACAACTGCAGTTGGCGATCGCTATGTATTAGAGGCAATGCTGCAATCAGATTTCAATTTAGGTGGCGAGCAATCAGGCCACGTAATCATGCGCGATCATGCCAATACTGGCGATGGCTTGCTAACAGCGCTGCAACTGTTGGCTGAAGTTAAACGCTCTGGCCAAACGCTGCAAGAGCTATCGCGCGTTATGGTGCGATTCCCACAAGTATTAATCAATGTTAAGAATGTCGCTAAAGAACGCCTTGCTAGCTCAACTGCAATCGCGGATGCAGTTAAAGCAGCTGAAACTGAACTTGGTTCAAATGGTCGAGTATTGCTTCGCGCATCAGGTACCGAACCTTTAGTACGCGTTATGGTCGAAGCCCAAAGCGATGCTGTTGCGCAAAGCGTGGCTTCTAAATTAGCGCAAGTAGTTGAAACAGAATTGAAGTAATCCTGTGTGCGGAATCGTTGGCTACGCCGGTAAAAATTCGGCCATAACTCCGCTAATTGAAGGTTTGCGTCGCCTGGAATATCGCGGCTATGACTCAGCTGGAATCGCACTTGGCACTAGTGGCCAATTGTTTATTGAAAAGCGCGCTGGCAAGTTAGGCAATTTAGAAAGTTCACTTGGCGATCAACTTCCGTCAGCAACTTCTGGAATTGGTCATACTCGTTGGGCTACCCATGGTGGGCCGACAGATAACAACGCCCACCCTCATGTAGATAACGAAGGCAAACTCGCTGTTATTCATAATGGCATCATCGAAAATTACAATCAACTAAAGGCCGAGCTACAAGCTAAGGGCCATAAATTTCATTCAGATACCGATACCGAATCAGTGGCTCACTTATTAAGTGATCTACGTAAAGAATTCAATGGTGATCTACCAGCTGCAATGCGCGAAGCTGTTAAAACTTTGCGTGGTTCTTTTACGCTCTTGGCAGTGCATGCAGATAATCCAGGGTTAATTGTTGGCGTGCGGCGTAATTCACCACTGGTATTAGGTGTGGGCGATAACGAATATTTCTTAGCCTCCGATGTGGCTGCATTTATCGAATATACCAAGCGGGCAGTTGAACTTGGCCAAGATGAAATTGTGGTTATTACACCTACTGGTTTTGAGATCACAGACCTTGAGGGCAAAGCTCAAACTCCGCGTGAGTATCAAGTTACTTGGGATGCTGAAGCTGCGCAAAAAGGCGGCTTTAACCACTTCATGCTCAAAGAAATCTTCGAGCAACCAAAAGCAGTTGCCGATACTTTAATTGGCCGTTTGACTGATAACAATCAGATCGAACTAGATGAGTTAAAGATGAGCGATGAAGAAATTCGCTCTCTTAAGAAGATTGTGGTTATTGCATGTGGCACTGCCTATCACGCTGGCATGATCGCAAAATATGCCATTGAAAAATGGGCCCAGATTTCGGTTGAAGTCGAAATCGCAAGTGAGTACCGCTATCGCGATCCGATCATTGATGCCCAAACTTTAGTAATTGCCATCTCGCAATCAGGTGAAACGATGGACACCTTGATGGCGCTGCGTCATGCCAAAGCTGCGGGTGCTCGAGTTTTAGCAATTTGTAATACCAATAGCTCAACGATTCCTCGTGAGTCAGACGCGGTTCTCTATACCCATGCTGGGCCCGAAATTGCGGTGGCCTCGACTAAAGCGTTCTTAACTCAAGTTGTTGCAGTTTATTTAATTGGTCTGCATTTAGCGCAAGTTCGTAAAGAACTAACTGATTCCGAAGTAGCTGATCTTTATAACGAACTGCTCGCACTACCAGCAAAAATTGAGGCAATTCTGGAAACGGTAGAACCGCTACGAGCTCTAACTCGCACCTTTGCCAAGAGTTCATCGGTTTTGTTCTTAGGTCGCAACGTCGGTTTTCCAGCAGCGCTTGAAGGTGCGTTAAAACTTAAGGAACTTGCTTATATGCATGCCGAAGGATTCGCGGGTGGTGAACTAAAGCATGGCCCAATTGCGTTAATTGAAGAAGGAACTCCAGTAATTGCAATCGTTCCAGCCGGACACGAGCATTCACTTGATGAAAAGATGTTAAGTAATATTCAAGAAGTTAAAGCACGTGGTGCGCAAGTAATTGTGATTGCCGAAGAAGGCGCTGAAGTTACTGGCGCTACTCATGTGATTCGAATTCCAGTTGCGCCTGCACTGTTCCAACCAGTTTTAGCAACTGTGCCGCTGCAAGTATTCGCTTACGAAATGGCGATTGCCCGGGGCAATGATGTGGATCAACCTCGCAATTTAGCTAAGTCGGTTACGGTCGAATAATGCTCAAATTGAAAGCCCACCAACGCGAAGAGTTAAGCCGCTCGTTCTCTTGGGCAGCTTTTGCTACCTCAGGATTCTTATT
>CAJAFH010000119.1 GCA_903939005.1 uncultured Actinomycetes bacterium
GCTTGCATCCGAAGATGGTGGTGCGCTAATTCGCGTCATCGCTGGTGAACTTGCCGGGCATAAAGGCCCTGGTTCAACACAAACTCCGATCACATTAATTCATGCAACTTTGCAGCCAGGTGCTGAAATTCGTTTGCCATGGCGCAAGGATTACAACGCACTTGTTTATACGTTAGCCGGTCATGGTTTTGTGGGCGAAGAATCACGCCCGGTACAAATGGGTCAATTAACTGTCTTTGGTGAAGGTGACACAATTGTTGTGCGCGCTGCAAATGTGCAGGAATCACGTTCACCTGAAATGGAACTTTTCATTCTTGGCGGCGAACCAATTAAGGAACCGGTTGCCTGGATGGGTCCATTTGTAATGAACACTAAGCGCGAGGTTCTGCAAGCTTTTGAAGACTTCCAAAAGGGCGTTCTAGGCTCTATTCCAGTGATCGAAAAAGGCCATCGCCCAAATGCGCAGCTTAATCGTGGCGGCGAAGGCTCAAAATTGGGTGGCTCAAATACCCCTAATTCAACTGCGGATGTTGCAAAGGCGGCTGATGTGCTCGATGTGCACGGCGCGCCAACTACTCTGCAAGAGGGCTAAGCGTTCACACCGGGTGCGCGTAGGCGCATCTGGTAGTTCACGCTTTCACGTACGGCACGCCTAAGTGCATCTCAAGCAATAAGTTGTAAGAAATTAGTAATGTCCACAAATTTGGTGATTTTTTAGAAACTGTGCACAACTAATTTGTTTTGTCGGTGGGCTAATTCAAGATCCACTCATGAGCACAAACGCAGCCCGCATCACAGAGGTTTCTGTTGCTCATTCAAACCCAGAATTTGATACTGAAACTGGCGAGATTTTCGCTCCGGCAGATCGCTTCGGATCACGCGAAGTCTTTGACTCAACTGACCGTTTCCAAAATACTTTAAATGCTCGCGCTACTGAATTACTCAATTCAGTTCCTGGAATCGAAACTTTGACGGCACTGGTGGCAATAGATCCTGAAGATTTGAGCCGTAGCGCTCGGGTTGATTACTTAAGTGCTGTTGAACGGCAGACGGGCTGGTTGCAGGCTTTAATTCAGCGGGCAATTGTTGCCGTCGCAGGTGCCGAACCAAGCGAGGCCGACGGAATCTATGAAGGCGTCGATGATGCCGAACGCGAAGATATCTCAGCTGCTCTTCGCATGTCAGGCAACTCAGCGCAATACAAGATCGATATTGCTCGTTCATTAATTAACACTTTACCTAATACCTGTTCGGCGCTAGCTACTGGTGAAATATCACCAGCTCATGCAAATGTAATCGCGCGCGAAACTGCCGCTGCCATTCGCGAAGGATTGCCCACAGAAGCCATAACCCGCATCGAGGAAAGCGCCATTGCGCACGCTGAATTTCATACACCGGCCCAGGTTGGCAACAAAGTACGCACAATGTTGGCACAAGTAGCACCAAAGGAATTTGAAGAAATTGTGGTCAGAGCGCGTGAAACCCGCAAAGTTTCGATGTATCGCGAATCCGATGGCATGGCAACAGTTGTGGCAATCCTTCCCGCCGAAGATGCTCAAACCGTGATGTCAGCGATCGAGAATTTCGTCATCCGCGCTAATCGACGCGACGAGGAAGCCCGTAATCACGCTGCAAAAGCCGAGATAATCCGCGCTGCCTTCATTGGTCGCGCACCCAGTGCTTATGAAAACTCTAAAAGAAAAAGCGGTGCTGGTGTTAGCGGTGCTGGTGTTAGCGGTGCTGGTGTTAGCGGTGCTGGTGTTAGCAGTGCTGGTGTAAGCGGTGCTGGTGTTAGCGGTACTGGTGTTAGCGGTACTGGTGTTAGCGGTAATGGTGTTAGCGGTGAGCAAATCAAAATGACACCTGAGGAAGAAGCCGCATTTAGCAATGAATATGCACCTGATCTTCGAACAATGGATATGAAGCGCGCTGATGCGTTAAGCGAAATCGCTGGAATTGCAGTTTCACTCTCTGCAGATGAAGCAAAATCACATCGTAGATCAGTCTCTGTAAATGTAACTATCGATTTACCAACCCTGCTGGGACTTAAAGAAAATCCAGGACAACTAGCTGGTTACGGTGTGTTACCTGCTCAGATAATGCGAGCACTCGCAGGTGAAGGAAAATGGCGAAGATTTATTACCGATCCAAATACGGGAACACTTCTTGATTATGGACGAGATAGTTACCAACCTCCCCAAGATTTAGTTGATTACTTAATTGCGCGCGATCGAACTTGTCGGTTTCCTGGATGTAGACAATCTGCAGCCCGCGCCGATATTGATCATGCCGAAGCTTGGGAAGATGGCGGCGAAACATCCGCGGCAAATCTTGGTGCACTCTGCCGTCGTCATCACCGTATGAAAACTCATGGCGGTTGGAAGCTAACCAGTAATGAAGATGGTTCATGCAACTGGGAATCCCCCGACGGTCACAGATACTTCGTTCCAGCGCGTCCAGTACTAGATGCGGTTTAGCACTGAAATTCACATTTCGAACAATTCGACAGGATTGGATTAGATAAAAACTAAAGCGAGCCAATAATTTGCTCATAATTGGTGGGCCAGATCAAAGAGAACTCCACTACCTTAAGCACATGATTTGGTGGCCAAACGAAGTTCCGACAATTCAGCACGGGCAATTCACCCTGCGCCCGTTGTCCGAAGCACACATCGATGCGATTTATCAATCCTGCCAAGACCCGCTTATTCCACGTTTCACAACAGTGCCTTCGCAATATTCCATAGAGTTGGCTCAATCTTTTGTCCGTACAAGAGCGCCGCAACTCTTTGAGGAGCGTAAGGCAATTCAATGGATATTGACTGTTGCTAAAGATGTCAGCCAAGATGCCTTGAAGATAAATGGTGAAACCTTTATCGGACCGTTTTCAATTCATGCAATTGAAGAAAACAACCACATCGGTGAAATTGGCTACTGGCTAAACAAAGATGTGCGCGGTCATGGCTATGGCTCAATTGGTAGCAAGATGGTTACTAAATACGCTTTCGAAACTCTAGGACTTCGTCGACTTGCCGGCATAGTTGATAATGACAATGAAGCTTCAAAGAAAGTATTGCTGGGCGCTGGTTACGCTCATGAGGGACTAATGAAATCTCGAGTCACGCGCGCTGATGGAAACCAAATAGATATGGATTTATTTGCAGCAACTTCAGATTCTTGGATAACTATTTGATGCGCTTGGCAACTTGTTGGGTTAGCCTTTAACCATGGAATCACTGGTAATTCTTGTCGTAATAATCCTTGTTATCTCGACATTTAGCGGTCCAATTGCTCTATTCCTTACTTGGTTACCAGCGTTAAATCGTGAAAGTACGAGTAATCCTGCTCGATTGATTCGCCGAATCTTTGTGACATTTCTATCTTTAATCGGAAGTTTCGTTTCATTTAATCTATTTATTGCCGGTTCAACTTTAGGCACAACACTTATGGCAACCTTTGGTTCACTAACGGCATTCTTTGCCGTAAAGCGCGAGTATTTTCCAAATGGTTTTGGATTTAAAAAATTTGGTGGCGGAACTGACCGCCGTAATGGACCAAGCGGACAGCACTAATTAAGAATGGTGGAGGTGCCGGGAATCGAACCCGGGTCCTTCGGTACTGACATAGGGCTTCTACGGGCGTAGTGCGCTTATCGTTTTCTCAGTTCCGGATCTCTTACACACAAGTATCCGACAAACTCATTTGCGAAACTGTTCTCCGAAGTCGTTCGCAAAGCCAACTTCATGAAAAGCCTTCTGTCGGCGTTAGGTCCCAGTCC
>CAJAFH010000120.1 GCA_903939005.1 uncultured Actinomycetes bacterium
ATGTGGGCCTACGCCCTAATAGCAACTGGTTGTATCAACTGGAGCTACCAGCGAGGCGAAGCTGGTGTTATTACAAAGAGCGCAGTTGTCGTTATTCCAGGTCTAATACTTATTGCAATCACTTTTAATAAGACTATTGCCGCTAAGTTGGAAACTAAAGCTGCTAAGTATTTCTGGGGCGTAGTTGGCGGATTAGCTTTAATCTTCGCCTTTGTTAATTAACCTAGCTTTTTGTTAAAGCGATCCTTGAAAAATTCCCACGCAGATATCGTCACTAGAATCATCGAAAAACCAAATAGCAGATCTTCAATTGGTGCACCTGCAAGCCGTTGACCAATAATCTCGGAATCGGCATACATGACTATCTCATTCGATGTCAGCCACCAATTGGTAAGTAATTGGAAAGGCAAAATCAAAAAGTAAGTCAACCAGAAGATTCCTCTGGTCATCATCCTGGATTTAAGTAAAAAGAGATCAAGAACTACTGCCAAAAACACGGCATTAAGCGCGATATCAGAGTAGATCATTTGATCTCCTCTTTCGCTTTACCCCAGCCAGTTAACTTAGTTAGCGCTAAGTAAGTCAGTACCGTCATTAGGGGAACGATAATGAAAAACAAAACTTCTTCAATTGGCAGCTTGCCTAAAAGCATAATTCCTAAAATTTGATTCGAGTCAAAGAACCAACTTCCTTTGCTGACTGCCCAAAAATCCCAAATCAAATAGATAACTAGAATTAGCGAGTCAGCTAAAAGGAATAACTTCAATTTTCTGGCGAACTGCAATTTGAATCCGAAGTTAACGCCAACGGCGCAGATTGCAATGAAAATTAAGACATATGCGTAGTGCAGATTCTCCACGCCTAATCCTCTCGCAATCCATTCAATTTGAGCCTAATCTATAGCCATGAACCAGACTCTTTTTAGAATTTATCAAGGGGCTGGCCAATTTTCCAGAGTGGCAGCCGCATTAGCTATTTTGCTCTCTGCCGGTCTTCAGTTCACCAATTTTGAAATCACGATTAAAGCCCAAGTCGTCATAGCTGTTATCGCGCTCGCAATTGGTATTCCGCATGGAGCAATCGATCATTTGATTACCATCCCCCGTGATTCGACCAAGAGATTTATCGCATTTATTGGCGTCTACACCTTGATTGCCATCATTGCTGCATTGGCTATTGCCCAATGGAACCTAGTTGGCTTTCAGTTTGTAGTGCTCATGAGTGCGCTTCATTTTGGATTCGGTGATTCGGCATATGCCAATGAAAGCCAAGCGGCGGCAGATAAGAAAGGTTACTCAAGTATTGTTCTAGCCAGTTATGCGATTCCGGCTGGTTTCTTGCCAGTTGTTCTACCACTTACCGATAAACGAACCCTTGATGTTCTCCAAGAACTTAACCCAACTTTAATTAATTGGGCTGGAACTTTTACCGAGTCGCTCAGAAATTCAACTCTTGCCATTGCACTATTTTCTATTTTGCTTTTGGTTGCTACTAAGAATTATGAGTTAGCGGTTGATTTATTGTTGTTGTCTGCGCTCTCATTCTTTGCGCCACCTTTGATTGCCTTTGCTGTTTATTTCGGATTTTGGCACGCAATTAGGCATACCGCTCGATTAGTTCCAAAATTACCAAGTGCGGTGAAAAAGATTAAAGCCGGAAATCCCCTCTCTGGTTTCTTCGCGGCAGTAGTACCTGGTCTTTATGCAATTTTAGGAATATTCGTAATCGGTATTTTCTTTGTTGCTAAAGGCACAACTGATGTCTCTAGTGATTTCCTCTGGATAATTCTGGTAATTATTTGGGCACTTACTGTTCCGCACATGGCAACTACCGCAAAATTTGATCTACGCGCGTTTAAGAACTCGCTTCATCCATAAGCGCTTCAACTAAAGTCTCTTGCAGCCAACCTAGCCAGGTGTAGACCGCATAAACAGCTCGCATTGGGTCATCTGGTGCTAGTAATTCAAGATCTTCGTGTGAGTTTTGATCAACATTAAGTCGCACTCCAAGCGCCAAGCGCACATCATTTAGCCCGCCTAACCAAGCTTGGGCATTATCAAAGTCAAGAACCACTTCGCCATCAGTTGCACTGAGCAGAAGCATTCGAATCGACATGGCATGAGCACGCTTCTTATCGCGCAACGTGCTTTCGGTATAACGTCGAAACTCAGCGGCATCTACTCCGTCTTGATAAGCATTTGGCAATAGGCGCAGTAAGACTTCATCATCGGGTGGTGAATCATGCGTTGTAATTCCTACCATCGCAGCAAGGGGATCTTCGTTTGCATGGTCATGTCGTTCGGCTAATATTTCAATAATCTGTTGCACTAAATTAACTAGTACCTCGCGCTCGGTTTCAGCAAAGTTAGCAATATAGGTATCGCTACCGTGTCTTAGGAAACCTTCGGTAGGTGTCATTAGATTTGATCCTCGCGAGCAAGTGTTGCCCAGAGCCCGTATTCATGTAAACGTTGAACGTATCGTTCCATTTCTTCACGTGCACCTTTAGCAACAATTGATTTACCTTCATTATGAACTTGCAACATTAATTCAGTTGCTTTTTCTTTGGAGAAGCCAAAGACTGTCATAAATACATAAGTTACATAAGTCATTAAATTAATTGGATCATCCCAAACTACGACTACCCATGGGCGATCAGAGCTAAAGATGGCGCTGATCTCAGCAGCTGTTTCCTCGGAAACGGTTGGCTGCGGTTTTAACTTACCCATGGCTCAATCATTTCATCTCGAAACGTATTCCTTTGCATTG
>CAJAFH010000121.1 GCA_903939005.1 uncultured Actinomycetes bacterium
AACTGTCTTTGACTACACAACTGGCAAGTCAATAACTACGCCGCTCCCCATTCTTACCGATGAGGAAAAGTTAGCAAAGCTACTCAAGTGGGTAAATGAGAACACCTATGTGACGGGTGAAGCTTCAAATATGTCGGGTCGTCTAACAAGTTTTGCCGCATTAGAGACATCACCTCATAGCTCAACTATTAGGGTGCCCTTATCTTCAGTTTCAACCGTAGTTGCAACGTCCCTGACGCCACTGACTTGTTCGGTAAATAGTGCTACGGCCGCGGTAGAGCCTGGGCTAATCACTGCGCTCAGTGGCGAGAAGTGCACAATCTCTTACACGGTAAGTGGTGGCTCAAATGCGCCAGCAACACTGATTAGAGACTTTTACTTTAAAACGTATGTTTCGCTTCCAGTGAAATTTGCATGTGGAGCTGGTTTTTACACAATCAAAGCAGGAGCCGTCTCGGCTGGCAGGTCTTGTACTGGCGCAGTAACGATTGATTCGAGTGCTACCTCAATAGCACCGGAGGCTTTCGTATTCTCAAGCATAACTTCGATTACATTGCCAAATTCAGTAACTAATATTGGCGATGCCGCATTTTTCTACTCATTCGCTTTGAAAAAAGTTGAGCTAGGTAACGCAGTTACTCGTATCGGTAACGATGCCTTCGCTAACACGAATTTCTCTTCAATAGTACTTCCAACCTCTCTTCGCACTATAGGTATTGGGGCTTTTCGAGAATCTGGCCTAACATCAGTAATAATCCCAGTCGGCACCACAACAGTTGGATTCATGGCTTTCGTTATTTCGCGCTCATTAACTACAGTGACTGTTCCAAGCACAATAACCTCGATGGACCAACTCGCTTTTATATACAGCGGAGTCAAAACTGTTAATTACTGTGGAAATAACTCTTCAGTTCTCGATGCAATAAAGGGAATCGAACTGTCTCCTACTTGTGTTGCGCCAGCGACATCGCCTTAGTTTTCTTCCGAATCAACTCCTGAGTAATTGAATATCACTTAAAGTAATTTTGTAATTCAGAAAGTAGTTTTACGAAACACACAACTATCTTCGCAAACTATTGCGTGCATGTTTTAATACGTGATAGAAAGAGCCCCTCGAGATTAAAATCCCGAGGGGCTCCTATGTTGCGCCTGGTTTTACCCAGAGTCGCCGTTACTGCGGCGACTCTGGCCTTTTCTCGACAAATACTCGAAAATAGACTTAATCAAAGTCACCGCAATTTGGGTCCAGTTATAGCTGGGCTCCATTGGCATCACCCCCTTTCATCTATAGACCGAGGAAAGACTCGACAGATGAAAGTCCACCGATTACTCGGCAGCACTTAGGGGTCACAACACATTGCGGAACTTAAGTTCTTTAGCTTTCATGGAAATTGCTACGACTTATTTGTGTGTATAAGTTCTAGATTGTTTTTCCAATTTAAGAAATTTAAAAGCGAATCCAGTTCATCCACAGAGTTTCCGATCAGCGAAAAAGCGAAGTGAATCGCTAACTATCTTCGCCATATGTCTGAGACCGAGATTGATGCAACCAATGTATTTGGGCCACTTGCAGCTTTCATAGCTGATCCAACTATCGAAGAGGTCTGGATTAATTCACCAGAGCGCATATTTGTGGCTCGCGGTGGGCGTTCTGAACTGACTATGTTGTTGCTTAGCGCCGAACAAGTGCGCAATTTGGTTGAGCGGCTATTGCTCTGGAGCGGGCGCCGGCTAGACCTTTCAGTGCCCTTTGTCGATGCACGGCTACCCGATGGTTCGCGGTTACACGTTGCGATTCCTGAGATTACTCCGCAACATTGGGCGGTTAACATCCGTAAACATTTACTACAGAAAATCTCACTTGCTCAATTAGCCGAGCGCGATGTCATGACCTTTGAGATGGCCGAAATGCTGCGGCAAAGCGTCTCTGCTGGCATCAATATTTTAGTAAGCGGTGGAACTCAAGCTGGCAAGACCACGATGCTAAATGCACTCGTCTCAGCTATCCCGGTTGCAGAACGAGTTATCACGATCGAAGAAGTTTTCGAGTTAGCACCTCAACTGCCTGATGTCATTGCAATGCAAACTCGTAGTGCGAATCTGCAAGGTGAAGGTGAAATCTCTTTGCGCAGATTGATTAAGGAATCTTTGCGCATGCGGCCATCGCGTATTGTGGTCGGTGAAGTTCGTGAGTCCGAAGCACTTGATCTATTAATCGCGCTCAATTCTGGCCTACCCGGTATGGGCACGTTGCACGCTAACTCTGCGCGCGATGCCATTGCCAAATTGCAGATCTTGCCTTTGTTAGCCGGTGAGAATATTTCACATCGCTTTATCGCCCCCACCATTGCCAGTTCGATTGATCTGATCGTGCACGTGACACTAGATCGCTATGGGGTTCGTCGAGTTAGTGAAATAGCCGCTGTAACGGGTCGCGTTGAGAATCTAAATCCCGAAGTTGATTCTCTTTATACCTGGCATAGTGAAAGTGGCAGTTATGTGCGCGGACTCGGTTCATTGCCTCACCCAGAAAAGTTTGCGGCTCTGGAAAATGAAATGGCCACCCCAAAGAGGGAATTTGTTGTACCAGAGAAGAAGTTGGTGCGCCGATGAACTCGAGACTGGCCACGGCATCGCTGAATAGACAGGTCAGAAGCTCACCAGATCGGCTAGCTTCACAGTCTCCGAAGCACTTGGCCACAGTCTCGCCAAAGTGGCGCTATATAGCCATTTCAGCTGCCTCAGGGCTTGGGGTTGGCTTTGCAGTCACAGTCTTGAGTTCATCGGTAGCAATTGCGCTGGCTTTTGCAGCCATGGCTTCAGTAATCACATTTACTTTTCTTTTCTCATCAGCCAAGCGGCGCGAAACAAAGTTCGAATTGCTCTGGCCCGATGTGGTTGATCATCTAATCACCGGTATTCAGTCAGGAATGTCTTTAGTTGAAGCACTCTCACAATTAGCCGATCGTGGACCACGTGAATTGGCACCGTATTTTGCCGAGTTCAACCGGCAGGTTCGCAAAGATGGTGATTTTACATCCGCCATCGCTTGGCTCCAGAAACAGTTCTCACACTATGCCAGCGATCAAATCTTTGAAGCGATAATTCTTTCGCGATCACTCGGCGGAACTCATCTGTTACAGATCTTGCGAATGGTCGGAGATTTTATTCGACAAGATTTAGCACTTCGTAAAGAGATCGAAGTTAAGCATGGTTGGATTAAGAACTCGGCTCATCTCTCTGCTGCCGCACCGTGGTTACTTCTCTTATTGCTTTCAACCCAATCAGCAACCGCTGCGGCATATGCAACAAATACCGGGGCGGTAATTCTTATTGCTGGAATCTTCATGACTGCCGTTGCTTACCTTTGGATGAATAAATTAGGCGCTCTTCCTAAGCCACCTCGCGTATTCGGAGTCTCTCAATGAGTTCTTCTAACGGACTACTGATGCCAAGTATAGAAGTTTTCAGTTATGGAGTTTCTCAGTGAACGCGCTTTTCATCTCAACTGCACTCGCAGTAATAGCTGCCTACTTAATCGTGGCTTCTGATCGAGGTGATGAGGCAAAAGCGTTGAAGTTGAGCAAAGTTAAATATCGTAAGTTTGCAGCGAATGTCGGTGATCGCAGTAAATTGCGTGATCGCTTGCTTGAGCTAAATCGCACCAGTGAGCACGAATATTTGGAGTTTCGCAGCAGTCAGATTGCTACTACTTTTCTTACCTTTGCCGTCTTCGCACTGTTGATTTGGGTTAAAAGTGCTTCATTTGCTGGGGCTTTGGTCATGGGCGCTATCGCTGGTTACTCAGCCTTTGTCTTAATCGATCGCAACTTAACTAAAGCGGTTGTAAAGCGGCGAGCACAGATGGATGCTGAATTTCCTGCCTTAATTGAGATGTTGACGCTCTCGATATCTGCAGGCCAAACCCCATTAAATGCCATGGCCACTATTGCAGCGCGTTCAGAGTGTGAGTTAGCAGCCGAGTTCGCTGTGGTCACTAAAGATGTCATTGCAGGAGCGCCATTTCATATCGCACTCGATGCGATGGGCCGGCGAATCAAATCGGTAACCATTCGCAGATTTATCGACGCGATGATCACTGCGATGTTGCGTGGTGCACCGATTGTTGAAGTGTTACAACGTCACGCGCAGGAATCACGAACTGCACATCGAAATCAAATTATGACCGCAGCTGGCAAAGCCGAAATTTCCATGATGATTCCAGTGGTCTTTTTGATCTTGCCGGTCTCGATGCTCTTTGCGCTTTGGCCATCACTTTCAAATCTAAATGGCTTCATGTAGCAGCGAATTCTAGAAAGAGCGACAAAAAACTAATCCGTCACTGAAGCAACAACATATCAAGCAACTAGACCCAAACCAATAGAAAGAGGAAATATGAAAAGCATGACCGAAGTAAATGAAACAGCTGCAGTAAAGAAAACCGAAGTAAATGAAACCACAGCAGTAAAGAAAACAGAAAATCAAACCACTGCGATCGAGAAAAGCGAAGTAGAAGTAAGCCGGCAGGAATTTGTAGCTATGAGAATCTTAAGTAGCACTGAATCCGTGATGACCAAGGCGGCAATTGCCGCTGGTCGCAGAATTAATCGTTTACGCGACTTTGATCTTGTCACAAAAGTTAAAGATGAACGTGGAGATGTGCCGGGCTGGGTATTAGTAGTACTGATGACAACTGGGCTGGTTACTGCAATCTGGACAATCGCAGCACCTCGCTTAACGACTATTTTGAAGAATTCACTCGACGCTATGAACGGCATTCGATAATGGTTTTATCGCTACTTTCAGGGTTGCCACCTAGGCCACGAGGTAAACGTTGGCTCCGAAGTGCGTGGCGACGACGATTGCTCCGAACTCGACGCAAACGCGACTTATCGAATTTCGCGAAGTCACTACGAAGTGAACGAGGAAGCGTTGAAAGCGCTCTAGTTGTTATCCCGTTAATGACCCTATTTTTGATTTCGTTTCAATTAGTTTTATCAATTAGTAGCCGAAACATTGAAGCTAGCTATGCCCAAAGTGCGGCAACACATAATTCAATTACTGGCAGATTTGAACAAGGCGATGTGATCATTGATCTCAACTCACCCGATGCTTTCAATAAGTTGCGGGCTGTTGTAACTACACACAATCGAGCGTTGCCAAACCTAGTTCCACACTTAGGGAGCCAAGAACACGCAGTAAAGGTGCATGGATTCGCAATACTGGAAAACCAGGGCTAGTGATACAACTACTTCGGAAACTAAAGAATGAAAGCGGAAGCGCCGTTGTCGAGTTTGTAGCTTTGGCACTACCGCTATTTGTCCCGGTCATTATTTTCCTTTCGCAGTTTGCAGCACTAAGCAACGACGAGTTCATAGTGCGCACTTTGGCTCGTGAATCTGTGCGGGCCTACATCCTGAGCGCAAATGATTTGAGCGCTACGTTAAAT
>CAJAFH010000122.1 GCA_903939005.1 uncultured Actinomycetes bacterium
AATCGCCTTGCATTAGGTGTCGATGTTGGTGGCACCAAGATTGCCATCGCGCTAGTTGATGGAAAACTCGGAGTGTCCGAACGTATCGATGTGCCGAGCCTTGCCACAGATGGATTTGAGTTGTGGGGTCGAATTGCAGATGCTACAAAAGAAATTTTAAACAAAACTGATCGTGAGATCGTAGGCATTGGAATCGGTTCTGCCGGTCCGATCTATCCGATTCCAGGAACTGTAAGTCCAGTGAATATTCCCGCTTGGCGCGATTTCCCATTGGTTAAATGTTTCCAAGACGTCTTTCAAATTGATCGAGTAACTCTTCATGGTGATGCGATGGCACTTGCGCATGCCGAACATAAAATTGGCGCCGGTGTTGGATCACGCAACATGCTAGGAATTGTGGTTTCAACTGGAATCGGTGGCGGACTGATTATTGACAATGAATTATTTGATGGCGAAACCGGTAACACTAGTTACTTTGGCCATAGTTCAATCGATTTCCAGGGAAAGAAATGCGCCTGCGGTCGAACTGGTTGCGTTGAGGCATATGCAAGTGGGCCAAATATGGTTGCACTTGCCAAGGAACTGGGCTGGCAAGGTACAAGTAGTTCATTTATCGATGTTGCAGCAGCGGCCCGTAGCGGTGATGCTGCAGCGCTGCGAGCCATTGAAACTGGGTCGAAAGCACTTGCGGTCGGACTGGTAAATTTTGTGGGCAGTCTAGATATCGGGCATGTTGTTATTGGCGGCGGCGTTGCGCAAGCCGGCGATATTTACTGGGCTCCATTAATGAAACATATCCGCGCCGAGTGTGAATATTATGGATTCTTACGTGACTTAAAAGTTTCCCCGGCGAAACTAACCACAGATGCTGGCCTAATTGGTGCGGCTTTAGGCGTTCTTTAATCTTGAATTAAAGAAAACAACTCGAAAGGTAACTATGTCACTCGAAAAATCCGAGCGCCCTTGGGGAAGCTATGAAGTCCTTGGCGAATTCCCTAACTACAAGGTCAAGACGATCTGCGTGAAGCCTGGTGGTCGCCTTAGTTACCAACGTCATGCTAAACGTGCCGAGCACTGGTTTATTGTTGCTGGCAATCCTGAAGTAACAGTCGATGGTGAAATTCGTAATATTGGCCCTGGTGATTCGGTTCAATTCGCAATTGGCGTTCTACACCGAATTGCTAATCCAGGAACCACTGATGTCATTTTTGTTGAGGTCCAAACTGGAACCTATTTCGGTGAAGACGATATCGAGCGCGTCGAAGATGATTACGGTCGCTAACAGATGAACTCAAAATCAAAAGTCGCAACTAGTTGGACACTAAAACTCTCCCCAAAGTCAGATGCTTGGGACATTTCACCGGTTAAAGACCAACACAATGTTTGGCGAAACGATCCGTCTGGAATTACCCGCATCGAACTACCTGATTCAATACCTGCAACTGTGCCGGGCTGCATACACACTGACTTAATGTCAGCAGCGCTAATTAAAGATATTTCGATCGACGGCAAAGAACAAGATCAATTCTGGATCTGGAAAACTGATAGCCAGTATTCAACTTTGCTTAAGCAAGATGCCTCCCCTACCCAGAAGCACTTGGTTTTTCAGGGTTTAGACACAATTGCGACTATCGAGCTAAATGACAACGTTGTACTAACTACTAAGAACATGCACCGTTCGTATCGAGTCGATGTAACAGAGTTACTAAAGGCAGGCGACATCCGTCTCAAGATTTCCTTTGCAGCTCCCCTTTCCGACGCAGAATCTAAATTAGCTGCGCTTGGAACCGCCTATCCCCGCCCATATGAGATGCCTTATAACTACCAGCGCAAAATGGCTTGTAGTTACGGCTGGGATTGGGGTCCCATCACTATCTCTTCAGGTATTTGGAAACCAATACTTCTTCATACCTGGACCGATGCCTATCTTGAAAATACTGCCGTAACTTCAACCTTGATTGATGGCGTTCCACATCTATCTGCCCAGATTCAATCTGCCGGCGATTTAGCTGGAAAGAAAGTCGCCGTCACCGTCAAGAGCAAAAGCGGAGAAGTCTTAATCCGGCAAGAGAAAGCGGTAACCGGCGCACAAACTGATCTGGATTTTGCAGTACCGACTGCACAAATTTGGCATCCTCGTGGTCGTGGCGCTCAGTCTCTTTATGATGTTGAGTTTTCCTTAATTAATTCAGATGGCAAGGAACTAGAAGTCGACACCAAGCAAACTGGCTTCCGCTTGGTAGAACTGGATACTTCAGAATCAGCACCGGGTAAGAATCATTTCGCAATCAAAGTTAATGGCGAACGGCTTTGGATTCGTGGTGCTAACTGGATTCCAGATGATCCGTTCCCAACCCGAGTAACTCGCGAGCGATACCACCAACGCATCAAGGATATGTTAGAAGTAAATATCAACGGCATTCGAGTATGGGGTGGCGGACTCTATGAATCAGATGACTTCTATGATCTCTGCGACCAAGAAGGAATCGTTGTTTGGCAAGATTTCCTCTTTGCTTGTGCGGCATACCCAGAAATTCCTGAAATGTTCGAAGAAGTTGAAGCAGAAGTTGATGAGAATGTTCGTCGCTTAGCTAGCCACCCTTCATTAGTTATTTGGAATGGTGGCAATGAATGTATTGAAGGTTTCCAGTATTGGGGTTGGCAAGAAGGTCTAGAGGGACGCCCTTGGGGCGAAACCTTCTATCTGCAAACGATTCCAAATACCTTGAAGAAGATCGATCAAACTCGACCATA
>CAJAFH010000123.1 GCA_903939005.1 uncultured Actinomycetes bacterium
AAAATAATGCCAAACAACCAAGGCGCTAGACATAGAAAGATGAAAAGGCGGGGAACCTTAAGTTTTTTACGTGGAGGAGCAACCTCCCCTTTCTTCTGGAAAAGGGAGGTTGCTCCTGTACTCGAGTTTGACATGTTTATTTCAGTTAGCCTTATTCAACCTGATTGCGGGCGATGATTTGATCAATCTTGCCTGCAGCTTCTTGTAGGGCTTCCTTTACATCTGAGATTGCATTGTCTTGCCATGCAGCCATCAGATCAGCCAAGATTGTTTCATCTTGGTGTTCACCTGTATTAGGCATCAACTTGTAAGTTGATTTAGGGTGATTTTGAATTGCGTAGAATGGTTCATACCATTTTGGTAGACCTTCTGGCTTTGCAGCAGCAGCATTCAAAGGTGATGGAGCTCCACCGACTTTGTCATATGCATATGAAAGTTTGACATCAGTTGCTAATCCCTTAAGAACAGTCCAAGCATCTTGAACATTCTTAGAAGTCTTCGAGATTCCTGCAATTGGATATCCCACGAGGCCTGCGCCTGAATTAGTCGCCTTAACTGAAGCATCGGTTGGGAAACCGGTAACTCCCATATTCACATATTTACATGTATCGGCAAGTGCCCATGAATCACCAGTGCAGTAAAGAGGCGCCATCCAGTTCGCATCCATCTTCATGGCAACGCGACCTGTAATGAAGTCGTGCTTGGTTCCCCATTCACCACCCTTTGCGGCATTGAATTTAGTAAGTGCTTTTGATCCCTGAGCAAAGTCGCCATCACCATAAACTTCGGCAATAAACTTCTTTTGCCATGAAAGCATCTTTACCCACTTTGGATCTGAAGCAAGAGCAGATGATCCGTTGGAGTTATACCAGCGAGCACCAAATGCTTGACCAAGCCACATTGATTCCATGCCCCAACCGTAGTAGCCAGACTTTGGAACAAATCCAGCGGTCAAAATGTTTCCATCCTTATCAAATGTTGTTAGCTTCTTTGAGTATTCAAGAAGTTCAGCAGTTGTTGATGGTGGAGTCGAGTATCCTGCTTTTGCTAGCAGATCCTTGTTGTAGAAGAAAGCAAAAACTTCTGTTCCAGGCATAGGAAGCGCACATCGAACATTTCCTGAGATAGTTGCAGCATTTGCAGATGGCTTGAATGTGCTCTTCAGATTAATACCGCGCTTACTGGTGATTAAGGTGTTTAGCTTTTTCCAAATTCCTTCACCGCCGGCACAGAACCAGCCCATATTTCCATTTCCGTTTGTAACGGAAATATCTGGACCGTCAGACTTATTGGCAACAATTGCCTTAAGTGAGGTAGCCATATCAATGCCGGTCTTCAAGACGATATTGATTTCAGGGTTAGCTGCTTGGATGCGTGCAACAGCCGCTTTCCATTCAGTTACCTGCCATGCGCGAGTATGTGGAGTCCACACGGTCACAGTGCGATCATCAGCTGAAGCGGTACTTGATAGAGCTACCAAACCGCTTGCAGCAATAGTCGCGACCATGAACGAGGCAAAAAAGCGTTTTTTAATCAATTTATTACTCCCGTCACAATCCTTTGGCAGGTCCACACTCAGCGGGCGCTGGTGTGTTAGGAAACCTACCTCTTTGTGTTAGGAAACCTTACAGATACAATCGCCAAGGTCAATAGTTTCATAGGGCTAATTCGGTAACGATTTTGATAACGATTTGGAGTTTAAATGGCGCGAACTGAACGGGCAAGGGCTTTGTACCGGTTAGCGGCCGGGATTATTGCCGCATGCTTCTTCACCGGCGCTATATATATGGTCAAACCAGCAACTAGTAACATCGACGATCTAACCGGAACCCTCTTCTTCCACCGCTATTCCGAATATGGCGCTTGGGATGCCGAGCTATTGAGCTTGGATCTTCGAACCGGCACCTTGGGCCAAGTGAACAAGAATTGGCAGTCGATGATTTCACCCATAAATGCCCACATCAGTATTGATGGCAAGCACATGACTTTTATGGGAACCCAAGCTGGTCTAGCCGAAAATGAGTGGGACGTATTTGTTTCCCATTGGAATGGTTCGCATTGGAGTGAGCCCAAGAATTTAACTGGACCAAATGGAAAACGAGATGAAGATCCTAAGTTCTCACCCGATGGTAAAACTATTGTTTACAAGGAAAATGGTGTTCTGACCACAGTTGATCGCACTGGCGGTCCTAAAACTTACCTAAGTCTTGGCCAAGCCGAATCTTCAATGCCTTACTTCCATTCGAATGGCAAAGATATTCTCTTTGAGCGACAGGGCAAGATTTTCCTGAAAACTGCGTCAGGTGACATCGAGATGGATGCAGGAACAGCCGGCGTAAGTTCTTACTATCCGATCGGGGTCGATAACGAACGGTTCCTGTTTACTAGAGTGCAAGACTCAAAACATGATGGCATTCGATGGGGATATTACGATGGCCGCCCTTCGACTGATCTATTTTTTAACAATGACATTTGGGATTCATCGGATTCATATCCTTATCAAGATGCAAAAGACTTCATTTTTCTAGTTAGCGGTGATCACAATATTTATCTCGGGGGTTACAACCTAGTTATAGCTGATTTACACGCTGGGAAAGTGGTAAATGTCGATGATCTATACGGCGAGATTAATTCTAATCTCCAAGAACTTGGCCCAGCCTGGACCCCATTTACATATTCCAAGTGATTGAATAACACTTATGAAGATCACCTCTTGGAATATCCAGCATGGTGAGGTTTATGCGTCTGGCATTGAGATCGATCGTATGGCTGAAATTGTGCGCACAGTCAAAGCTTTCAATTGCGATGTTCTCGCACTCCAAGAAGTCGATCAATTAAATGATCGCAGCAATCTGGAAGAACAGACCAAGCTCTTCGCCGAAATAATGGGTGCTAAATACTGGGCTTTTGCGCCAAGCGTCTGGCGAAAGAATGAAGAGTGGCTAGATTGGCCGCAATCAGGAAGTTCCGATTTCCCTCCACTGATTACCGAAGCAATAACTTCCAAACAGCCTGGCTATGGAATCAGCATTATTTCTAGATCTCCAGTTATTAAATGGGAACGCAAAGAACTTTCCAAAGCGCTCTTCGGTTGGTGGCTGCCATTTACGTCAGATGGAGTAACCAAGAAATATTGGGTTAAAGATCATGCACGCAATGCACTCGCGGCTTATCTCGAAGATGGCACCGTGATTATAAATACCCATCTTTCCTGGGAACCTGTATTTCGTAACCTGCAATTAAGTCAATTGAAACGATGGGCAAATCAAATCGCGAAAGATAAATCCTTGCGAGTGTTAATCGTGGGCGATTTAAATATTCCCAATGATTGGCAAGAATCAGTTAACTCGCCTCGCTGGAGATCTCTTGTTAAACAATTAACTTTTCCAGTTTGGAAACCAAATCAACAGATTGATCATTTTTTAGCTAAGCGCGGAACCAAAGCAATACTTGAACCATCGGTTGCCAGCAAGATAAGCGACCATTTGCCGATTTCGATAACGCTCTAAAACCCTTATTTCGCTTTGCTTTACGCCTAAAAATCAAGATTGCTCGAGCTGGTTTATCTGCCGTATCCTTAAGCCAGAAGAGTCGCCCGGATCACCGCGTTACGAAAGTACCGAGGAAAGTCCGGACTCCATAGAGCAAAGTGGTGGCTAACAGCCACCCGGAGCAATCCGCGGGATAAGTGCAACAGAAAGTAAACCGCCAATAGCAATATTGGTA
>CAJAFH010000124.1 GCA_903939005.1 uncultured Actinomycetes bacterium
GGCTGCTAAGGAAGATCCGACTCGACCGCAACCCATTATTACTACATGCACAAGGATCAACCTACCACCCTTAGGCTTACCAATTATGGAAACTGAGCGCACCGAAGCAAAAAAGAGGGCGTTTAGAGTGGGTGAAAAGTTCACTACCACCATTGAAAAAGTGGCCCATGGCGGCCATTTCATTGCCCGGCATGAAGGTGCGGTTTTCTTTATCCGCCATGGAATTCCTGGTGAAACGGTACTTGTTGAAGTTACTAGCACAGGCAAATCATTTAACCGCGGTGATGTTGTCGAAGTGATCGAACCTTCGGCAGATCGCGTTAAAGCCCCTTGTAGTTACGCTCATCGCTTGGGCTGCGGGGGCTGCGATTTCCAACATATCTCGATTTCTCGCCAGCGCTACTTAAAGAGTGAAGTGATTACTGAGCAATTCGCACGAATTGCAAAAATGGATTTAAAGGTTGCGGTCGAAGAAGTGGCAGAACCACTCCATTGGCGAACTCGAGCAATCCTAAATATTGATGGTTCTGGCAATGCTGGCTTCTTCGGCTCACGTAGTCATAATTCAATTCAAATCGATGATTGTTTAACATGTGTGCCAGAATTAAAATTGACCGAAATAACTTCGCACACCTGGCAACCCAATACCAAACTCGAAATTAGCGCCAATAATTCAGGTGATCGAATTATTGCGAATACCTCAGTAATTGAAGGACCCAAAGAACTGGTAGAAGTTGTAGGAGCAAATACTTTTCAAGTAAGTCATTCCTCTTTCTGGCAGAGTCATAAGTTAGCGCCGGCTGTTTTAACTGATGCAGTAATGCAATTTGCTGAATTACAAAGTGGCGATCAAGTGCTAGATCTCTACGGGGGAGTCGGGTTGTTTACTGCAGCCGCTTTGTCGGCCGTTGGCGCGACTGGGCGAGTAGATTTAGTTGAAGCAAGTTCTAGTGCAATTGGCGATGCCAAAATTAATTTTGAAAATGTGCCGAATGTGAATATCTATCTAGGTGACGTCGCAAAAATCATGCCACGCATTGGTTCAGCTGATGTAGTAATTCTTGACCCACCTCGCGAAGGTGCCGGACAATTGGTTTTGCAGCAGATTTCAGCGTTAAATCCGCAGCGAATTGTTTATGTGGCTTGTGACCCAGCAGCACTTGCCCGCGATTGTGCTTTTGCTAACGATCTAGGTTGGCAGCTAACTAATGTGCGCGCATTTGATTTATTTCCGATGACTCACCACATCGAGATGGTTGCGTTGTTTACCCGCTCTGCGATAGATTAGGAAAGTATCTCGACGTCAAGATACTTTTTTAGGAGGCGCAAGTGAGCAAGAATTCCTTCCAGGCCCAGACTTCACTCGAGGTTGCCGGTCAGAGCTATCAGATCTTCGATATTACGAAGTTGCCTGAAGCAACAACGCTGCCATTTAGCTTGAAGGTATTGCTGGAAAACTTATTGCGCACCGAAGATGGCGCAAACATCACCGCCGAACAGATTAAGTCACTTGCTAACTGGGATCCTTCTGTTGAGCCAGATACCGAAATTCAATTCACCCCAGCCCGCGTTGTAATGCAGGACTTCACTGGCGTGCCTTGCATCGTGGACTTAGCGACAATGCGTGAGGCGATTGTTGAATTAGGGGGAGACCCGGCCAAAGTAAATCCACTTGCACCAGCTGAGTTAGTAATCGACCACTCGGTAATTGCAGATTTGTTCGGAACCAAAGATTCCTTTACCCAAAATACCGATATTGAATATCAGCGTAACCAAGAGCGTTACCGTTTCTTGCGTTGGGGCCAAGGCGCCTTCGATGAATTTAAAGTTGTGCCACCTGGCACCGGAATTGTGCACCAAGTAAATATTGAATTCTTAGCTCGCGTAGTAATGACTCGCAAAGTCGATGGCGTATTGCGCGCTTATCCAGATACAGTTGTTGGTACCGATTCACACACCACCATGGTTAATGGTTTGGGTGTACTTGGTTGGGGCGTTGGCGGAATCGAAGCCGAAGCAGCTCTACTTGGTCAGCCGGTTTCAATGTTAATTCCACGCGTCGTCGGATTTAAATTAAATGGTTCGCTGCCAGTTGGTACAACAGCTACCGACTTAGCGCTAACAATTACTGAGATCCTACGTAAGCACGGGGTAGTAGGTAAATTTGTTGAGTTCTATGGTCCAGGTGTGGTTGGAGTACCAATGGCTAACCGCGCAACTATCGGCAACATGAGTCCAGAATATGGATCAACAGTTGCGATCTTCCCAATCGATGATGAGACTTTGAAGTACTTGCGTCTTACTGGTCGCAGCGA
>CAJAFH010000125.1 GCA_903939005.1 uncultured Actinomycetes bacterium
CAATTCCAAGAAAAATTCATTAGCGAATTTTGGAGCATTCTGACAACCTTTAGTTGGATGTGGGCCGCGTTAGCTGGATTTGTTTTCATGGTGACCGCAGGTGTAACTTCCTATAAAAAAGCGCGCGCAAAATTAAGTTACGAAACCTGGTGGCTAATACACATCTCAACCTATGCCGCTATCGCACTTTCATTCATGCATCAAATTCTAAATGGCCCAATGTTTATCGGACATCCACTAAATCTTGGGTTCTGGATTATTCTGTATTCGGCAATGGTATTTAGTATTGTGTATTGGCGATTTGTTATACCAATTTATCGATCTCTACATCACGGCCTTCGAGTCGATCGGGTAGTTGTCGAAGCACCTGAAATAATTTCAGTAATCATGCGCGGTCGAAACCTGCAAACACTTGCTGCACAAGGTGGTCAATTCTTTGGGTGGCGCTTTTTAGCAAAAGGTCATGCTCTAGTTTCACACCCTTACTCACTATCAGCAGCGCCTACCGCGCATTACCTGCGAATAACTGTTAAAGATTTAGGTGACCATTCTCGATCTGTGGCAGATCTAAAACCCGGAACCAGAGTCTTTGTGGAAGGCCCATATGGTGCATTCACCGCAGGTCGTGCATCTCGCAAACATGTAGTGCTTATTGGTGGCGGAGTTGGAATTACACCAGTACGAGCGCTGATCGAAGAATTTCGTGGCAGCGTTCAGTTAGATGTGATTGTTCGGGCCTCTACCTCTAAGGACCTGGTTTTACACGAAGAAATGGATTATTTGGCTGCACAATCCGAAGGATCAATTCGAGTTCACTATCTGGTTGGCTCGCGCAAGATTCATCCAATGGATGCTAAATCACTGGTAGCACTAGTGCCGAGATTCGCTGATTCCGATATTTACATTTGTGGCCCAGCTCCACTTGTAACCGCAGTTCGCGAAGCGGCTGAAAATTTAGGTGTCCCAAAGAATAGATTCCATGACGAAGCATTTGCTTTCCACTCCGAATAAAAAGAGCCGAGGTCTAACATGAAACGTTTTCTACTAATCGCCGCCGGCACAGTCGGTGGATTAGGTGCGGTTCTTTCCGTAACACCACCACAACTAGGTGCGACAGATCTCGGTCTTGGTTTGGATATGGGAACTCTGACAACTGCTGAAACGCCTGCCCAAACGCCTACTGTTGTTCAAAATACTCCTGCTACGAGTGCGCCAACGCAGAGTGCAACTAATCCAAGCACAAATAATCCAACTGCTTCGACTCAAACTTCGGCACCAGTACCAGCACAAACTCAGGCCACAACACCAACTGCTAATTCTATTAATGGAACTTTTACCGGCCCAGTCGTAGATGTGAGTTACGGAAATGTGCAAGTACAAATTACAGTTACCAATGGAAAAATTACAGATGCACAAGCTCTGATTGCACCAACTGGAAAAAATGATAAGTACACAAAAATGTCTCTTCCAACGCTGCGCCAACAAACTCTAGCTGCACAGTCGACTTCGATTCAGGGCGTATCAGGTGCCAGTTATACAACTTATGGTTGGCGTAAATCACTGCAAGGCGCAATGGTTAAAGCTGGTCTTTAAAATCTAATGCGCACCCAACATGAAATTGAAGTGTGGGGGACTGTCGTATTTATCGACGTCACCAGTGATATTGATATAGAGCCGGCAATTACTACGGTAAAACAGTATGTTCAAAAGGTAGATGAACTTTTCTCTACCTATAAAGAAAGCTCAATAATTTCGCAATTACGCAGAGGCGAGATTGAAATTGAACACTGCCCACCAGAGGTTATTGAAGTCTGGGATTTATGCGCTTTTGTGAAAGAACTAACTGAAGGCGCATTTGATCCCTGGGCCGTGGCTGGTGGCTTTGATCCATCTGGACTTGTAAAAGGTTGGGCTGCTGATAACTGTGCTGAGATTTTGTTGGCAGCGGGTGCCGAACACATTCAAGTAAATGCAGCCGGTGATTTAGCGCTGCGCGGTGGATTCACACCTGAGCAACCTTGGTCAATCGGGGTGGTTAATCCAGATAATCGTTTAGAGATATTACAAACTTTTGAAATTAGCGATGGCGCAATTGCCACCAGTGGCACTTTTGAGCGTGGAGCACATATCAATGATCCGCACACTGGCATGATCGCAATTGGTGCAAAATCAGCAACAGTAATTGGTCCCATTGGTGCAATTGCTGATGCGCTAGCAACTGCGCTTATGGTTGCTGGTCGAGATGGCGCAGTTTGGTTCACAACTCCAGAGTTATCAGAGTATTCAGCTTGGGTGATTGATCGCCATGAGAAGGTCGCTTGGAGCATTGGGCCAGCCACCGCATAATTAGCCCATGGTCGATACCACTGGTGGATTTACAAGCGCAGGTCTGCAATTAGAAGCCGACACGTTATTGCTGCCATCTCTATCGCAAAGTGAAGCAATTGAAATTGGCGAGATTGCTCATCAATTAGGACGTGATCGCGGTTTAGCTATCACGATCGAAGTGCAATTAGGAAAATGGCCGGTATTTCATGTGGCTCTTCCAGGTACGAAACCAGAAAATGATAATTGGATTGCTCGTAAAGCTCGAGTAGTTCAGGTAACTGGTAACTCAACAATGCGCGAGCGAGTATTTTCTGAAGAGAATGGTTTTGATTGGTATTTAAAGAACGATTTATCTGAGGAATTACATGCAATACATGGTGGTGGATTGCCACTTAATGTGAACGGATTAGGATTAGCAGGAGTATTACTTATAAGTGGCTTGCCTCAAGTTCAAGATCATTTGCTTGGAGTTGAAGTAATTGCCGAGTTCTTAGCGCGAAAAGGTGAACAGCAGTGAGCATTTGGGTTTGTGGTGAAGTCTTAATTGACCTATTACCAGGCGACTCTGAACGCATTGCAATTGTGGGCGGCGGGCCAGCAAATACTGCCAAAGCACTTTCTCGCTTGGGACATGAAGTTCAATTCATTGATGGAATCTCAACCGATGCTTATGGAAAATCAGCACGTGCCGAATTAATCCGCGATGGCGTCGGTTTAGATTTAGCGCTAACAAGTGATTTGCCAACTTGCACAGCAACAGTTTCATTAAGTAGCGATGGTTCTGCAAGCTATGAATTTTTAATTAACAACACTGCGACTTTTGCATTTAATAAATCTTGGTTACCTGATCCAGAAAAATATAAGCCAGAAGTTTTGCAGATCGGGACGCTAGTTACAATCATCGAGCCAGGTGCCTCTGTGCTTTACGACTGGGCAGTTCAAGTAAGTGAATTTGCGCCAATAGTCTTTGATCCAAATATCAGAACAAGTGTGATGCCTGATCTAATTAAGTATCGTGATGAAGTTGAGAAATGGATCAAGATCAGCAGCGTAGTAAAATTCAGCGAAGACGATATTGCTGCGCTGTATCCAAATGAAGATCCCATTGGAATTGCCAAAATCTGTATTGAAAAAGGTGTGCAATTAGTCGTGATAACACGAGGCGCAAACGGATTAGTTGGTGTCACTACCGACGGCGTAGTTGAAGTTCCAGGCATAAAAGTTGCAGTTGTAGATACTGTTGGCGCAGGCGACACAGTGGGTGCGATAATTGTTGAAGCTGTAACCCAGATTGGTATCTTGAACTTAACTGGTTCGAAATTACGTGAAGTTTTACATCGCGCAGCAGTTGCGGCAGCGATTACCTGTTCTCGTGCTGGAGCTCAACCACCTCGCGCATTCGAACTAACTGAAGCACTCGAGCGGAAATAGAATGCAATTTATTGATGATGCTGAATTCCAAATAAATATTGATTTAGATCAAGGTGCACGTATTGCCTCGCTGATTTGGCGAGATATGCAGTTCACTCTGCCATTCCGTGGCACCCCCGTAAATTACGGTTGGTACGGCATGGGGCCTTGGGCTGGCCGTGTGCGCGATGGCTTAATTACGGGCGCTAATGGTCAAGAGCACCAATTGCCCCAAATCTTTGACCCACCGAATGCGCTGCATGGTTATGGCTTTACTTCATCTTGGCAAGAAATCGGGCCAGGACGTTCGTTATTGCATTTACCCGCACCTTATGGCGGCGCGACTTTAGAACAAACAATTGAAGTATTAGATGATGCAATTCGCTGGTCACTTGAATACGAACCAGGTGATTGTGATTTGCCGGCTTGGTTAGGTTTACATCCTTGGTTTGCTCGCGACTTAGATCGTGGCGGCAGCGCGGTAATTGATTTTTCCGCAAATAAAATGTTGCAACGTGGTTCAGATGGCCTACCAACTGGCGAATTAGTTAAGCCGTCACCAGAACCTTGGGACGATGCTTTCACTGGAATTATTGGAACCCCAGCAATCATTTGGGAAGATGTAGCGCGCATAGATATTGAGTGCGATGCACCTTGGTGGGTTGTTTACAGCGAAGATGCTGAAGGAGTTTGTATCGAACCACAAACTGCGCCACCTGATGCAGCGAATCTAGGAATTACTGGCGAGCACTACATCGAAGCGTTATTTGTTTTCACCGAAGAATAAAATAAGGAATAGGAAGATAAATTGATCAACCGTAACCATCTGGCGAAATTAACTGCCCACGAAGAAGAGCGTTTTCTAAAGTTGCATCCAAAAAGTGGCGAGCTCTTTGAAAAGGCAAAAAAGTCAATGCCCGGTGGAGTTCCGATGTCCTGGATGGCTAAGTGGCCTGGCGCATATCCTGTCTTTATTGATCAAGCAAAAGGTGCGCGCTTTACCGATGTTGATGGCAATTCGTATATTGATTTTTGTTTAGGCGATACCGGTTCCATGACTGGCCATTCACCAGATGCGACAGTTGCAGCGATTCGCGAGCAAGCCGGCAAAGGAATTACCGCGATGCTGCCAACAGCTGATGCTGCAATTGTCTCGGCTGAACTAGCTAACCGATTTGGTTTGCCATTGTGGCAATTTACGGTCTCAGCCACAGACGCTAATCGCCATGTAATCCGCTATTCCCGCTTACTTACTGGCCGCTCAAAGATCGTGGTTATTGATCGCTGTTATCACGGTTCTGTCGATGAAACTTTTGCCACCTTAGATACAAATGGAAATACCGTAGCGCGCGAAGGAAATATTGGCGCACCTGTGGCACTTGATCACACAACTCGGGTTGTTGAATTCAACGATATTGCTGGCATGGAAAAAGCATTGGCACACGGTGATATTGCAGCAATTTTGATGGAACCTGCGATGACAAATGTCGGAATTGTTCTACCACAAGCTGGATATCTAGAAGCGGTACAAGAACTCGCAAAGAAGTACGGCACTATTTTAATTATCGACGAAACTCACACAATTTCAGTTGGCCCGGGTGGAATGACTGCAGACCGCGGATTAAAACCAGACTTTCTAACTATTGGTAAAGCTATTGGCGGCGGAATTCCGACTGGCACTTTCGGAATGACTCAAGCGATTGCAGATTCCATCAAAAAGATGGTTGAGCTAGAAATTATTGATACCGGTGGAATTGGCGGTACGTTGGCTGGAAATGCTCTTTCACTCGCTGCGATGCGCGCAACACTGACTCATGTTCTTACTAAAGAAAATTTTGATCGCATGATTGATCTGGGCACTCGTTGGTCTGATGGCGTAGATGCTGCGATTAATGAATTTGATTTGCCTTGGAGCTGCAATCGTTTAGGCGCACGTGGTGAATACATATTTGGCAAAGTCGCACCAGTAACAGGGGCCGATGCAAATAATTCTGGCGATTTCGAATTAGAGCAGTACCTGCACTTGCGGATGTTAAATGATGGTTTCTTGATCACGCCATTTCATAACATGGCCTTGATGTGTCCTGATACTACGAGCGCCGATGTTGATGCCCACACAGCAGCATTTCGAAAAATGTGTGCTGAGTTAGTTGAAGCCTAATTTCTTATAAAGAATAAGAGCGGCATGATTATCGGCATCAACATAGAGCATTGATTCCTTGATCTCTTTACTCTGGAAATAGCGTAGAGCGGTAAGCATTAAAGCTTTGCCCAGCCCAGAGCTATGAGCAGCTGGGTTTACGCCAATTACATAAATCTCACCGATTGGACCTTCATTTACTCGGTCATGATGGATTTTAGTCCAGCAAAAACCAACTATTTTGCCGTTCTCGCGGGCCAGAAAAAAGCCATCGGCAGCAAACCAGCTCTCTTTCATGCGATTAGTTAAATCCTGCATTACCCAATCGCCTTGATCTGGGTGAGCAACAAAGATTTTGTTATTCAGCGCTAACCATTCATCGGAATCAGCCGGACTAAATGTAGATATCTCGGCAGAAGTAATTGGTTCTGGAAATTGCGCAACAAGTGAGCGGTGCAATTTTAGAATTGTGCGCACAACTAAATCCGTTCAGTGACTTGAGCATCTTTCATGGCGCTAGTTACAGTAAAGCGATATCCCACATTTCGCACGGTGCCGATAATTGCTTCATGCTCAGGACCAAGTTTTGAACGAAGTCGTCTGATATGCACATCAACTGTGCGGGTGCCGCCGAAATAATCGTATCCCCAAATTTCTTGTAACAGCTGGGCTCTCGTAAATACGCGACCAGGATGCTGAGCTAAAAATTTCAAAAGCTCAAATTCTTTAAAAGTTAAATCTAGAGCACGACCTTTAATGCGCGCGGTGTAACTATTTTCATCAATTGAAACCTCACCAGTTCTAATTTCACCAGAACCTGGATCATTTTCGGCAAGTTGTGCTGCGTATTCACCAATTGCAATTCGAATACGCGCATCCACTTCGGCAGGTCCAGCAGTATCAAGAATTACATCGTCAATGCCCCATTCGGCACTAAGAGCTGACAAGCCACCTTCAGTTGTTATAACAACAACTGGTGCGCCTGAACCAGTGGTATGAAGCAACTTCGCTAAATTTTTAGCAGCTGGAATATCACGACGTGCATCTAGTAATAAAATATCTGCCTCGGGTACATCAATTAAAACACTTGCTTCGGCTGGGACAATTTTTACCTGATGTTGCAACAAAGCTAGAGATGGCAGAACTTCAGCGCTCGCGCCTAGAGTGTTTGTAAGTAACAAAACTCTTGCCATTTGCGCTCACCCGCTTCCAGTTGCGTTCTAGGTGTTAAGTGGCACAGACTACTCTCGTGAAATCTTTCCTACCAATTCTTATCGTGCTCGGGGCTGCTACTGCTTACGGCCTCTGGTATCAAAAGTCACGGGGAAAGATTCAAGCCAAAGCCATCTCTGGCAAGGCTTTAACATCAGCAATAATCGGGGGCGAACTTGGCTCACGGGCTACCTTGGTGCAATTTTCTTCAGCCTTTTGCACACCTTGCCGGGCAACTCGCACGCTGCTTGAAAACGTTGTTACCGAACTAAACGATGTGCGACATGTCGAGATCGATGCTGAAACAAATTTGGAATTAGTGCGTAAGTTAGATATTCGCTCGACCCCAACCACGCTAATTCTGAATAACTATGGCGTTGAAGTAGGGCGAGCTGTTGGTGCTCCTAAGCGTGACCAAGTCCTGGCCGCACTCGCAGCCATTAAGTGACACTTGCAAGTAACTCGCAATTAGGCTTTTTTGCGTAGCCTCTTTACTCTTAGGACATGTCTTTCGCCCTCGATAGCTTCTTTACCAAGCGTCGCGTACTTGATTACGGACGTTTAGCTGTCTCGTTGTGTAGTAACTAAAACTTATAATTCCCAGTTTTAGTAACCCACAACAAAGAGAAGTAGGAAACAAATGACAACTTTAGAGAAAAAAGATATCTCAGTAGTAATTGATGCACGTGGTCCACGTTTTTCAGCAGCGATTACAGTTTTAGTTTTAGCTATTGCGCTAGCAACCCAATCACTACCTCTGATTGCTTTTCAATTAGCAGTATTTCTAATTGGTGCAACTAAAGGCCCACAATTCACGCCTTACGCATTTCTCTTCAAAAATTTGATTAAGCCACGTTTAAAGGGAGAGTTTGTTCCTGAAGATGTGCGACCACCACAATTCGCCCAAGCAGTCGGTTTCATTTTTACCGTCATTGCTGTTGCTGGGCTGCTATCTGGCGCAACAATCGTTTTCACCATTGCAACCGGCTTTGCACTCGCTGCAGCTTTCTTAAATGCAGCCTTTAATTACTGCTTAGGCTGCGAATTTTACTTAATTCTTCTGCGTGCTCGCCGCTAATCGGCTGCCCAGATAACTCTTTTTGTGAAAATCTAAGTAAGATTAACTCATGGCCGATCAGCATGAATTACGCGATAAAGGTTTGCGCTTAACTCCGCAACGTGAATTAGTTTTAGCTGCCGTCCGCGAACTTGGTCATGCCACACCAGAAGAAGTAGCTGAAAAAGTACGCCAGACACATCCTGGAATTAATCTTTCAACGGTCTATCGCAACTTAGAAACCCTGGAAAATGTGGGCTTAGTTCAGCACACTCACTTGGGCCATGGTGGCGCTACCTATCACGCGGCCGAAGAGCTAACCCACCTACATTTAGTTTGCGGAGTTTGTGGTTCAGTTGGCGATGCACCAATTGATGTTGCGGCTAACTTTGTAAATGCGCTGGCCGATGATTATGGTTTTAAAACAGATGTCACGCACTTTGCCGTTTACGGCACATGTTCTGCATGTTTTGCCGCCGAAAGTAAGTAATGAGCGCCGTACTCGTTGAGGACGGTCCCGATAAAGGCGCTGTATGGCATTTCGGGGATCCAGTAAAAGAACAACGAGCGCTCGTAGCTGGCACGGCTTGGGCAGATTTATCACACTATGAAGTTGTCGCACTATCTGGGCCAGAACGTCTAACTTGGCTACACCTTTTAACTACCCAGGATCATGAGAATTTATTAGCTGGTCAATGGCAGCACGCTTTGATTTTAGATCCGAAAGGCCACATCGAGCATCAATTCTTTTTAGTTGATGATGGTGACACCACTTGGCTGGTAGTTAATCCGGGTCGCAGTGCTGAATTGATTTCACATTTAGGAAAAATGAAATTTCGCGCCCAAGTAGAAATCCACGATGCGACGGCTGAATTTGCAGTATTGCGCGCCCCAGGCAAGATGGATGAAATAGCTGGGCCATATGCACTTGTGCCACGCGCCGAATTAGCGAATATGATCGAAACTTTTAATTCGGTTGCAACTCAAGTGGGTACTTGGGCACTAGATGCGATGCGAGTTGCAGCTGGATTGCCCCGAATAGGTTTTGAAACTGATCACAAATCTATTCCAAACGAACTCGGACTTTTAAACAGCGCGGTACACCTAAATAAGGGTTGTTATCGAGGTCAAGAAACTGTGGCAAAAATAAATAATCTAGGAAATCCACCACGTCGTTTAGTTATGTTGCACCTTGATGGCACCGAAGTTAACTTTCCTAAAGTTGGCACCCCAGTGGAAAACGATGGGGTAGTCGTTGGTTATTTAGGCACTGTTGCAAGACATCATGAGTTAGGTCCGATTGCACTCGCTGTCGTTAAGCGCAACACCCCACTAGACGCGACGCTCTCAGTTGGTGGGATTCCGGCTGCACAAGAAGCGATAGCTGCAGGTAATTAGTAAATGGAATTGCTAGGTCAGTTATTAATTACCTTGATAGCAGGGCTCGCGATCATGTGGGCCGTAAGAAAGATGTAAGTAACCGATAGACTTACAGCCATGGAGCTCTTAACCTCAATTCTCCTTGGCCTGATTTCCTTACTTATTGGCGCCGGATTATTGTTCTTTGCATTTACTAGCCGCAGAGATCCCGAAAGCGCTCGCTACCGAGATAGCAGAAAGCGGACTGGCAGATAATGGTATTTACGATTCCAGAAGGTCTTCACCCTGATTTAAATCCGCTAGCTTGGCTAGTTGGAACTTGGCGCGGTAAAGGTCATGGCGAATATCCAACGATTAAACCTTTCCAATTTATCTCGGAAACAGTTTTTAATCATGATGGTCGTCCATTTCTAAATTATTTCTCACGCTCTTGGATTGTCGATGATGATGGCGAGATTATTCGCCCTGGTGCAAGTGAGGCAGGCTTCTGGCGGATTAAGCCAAATAATGTGCTCGAAGTTGTAATTTCACATAACACCGGAATAACTGAAGGCTGGCTTGGGCATTTCGATGGCCCAAAGATTCAATTAGCTATGGATCAAGGTTATTCCGCACCCTCTGCAAAAATTGTTACTGCTGGCGTTCGCCTTTACGGATTAGTTGAAGGCGAACTTTTCTACGCGTATGACATGGCTGCCGAAGGACAAACACTTCAGGCACATATTTGGTCAACTAGCCCGCGCTCTAACGATTAAGAATGAGCGTTGTTTTAGCGCAGTTAGTGCGTAGCGGATTAGTTGAATCAACTCACAGTGGATATTTAATATTACTTGGCCCCGACGGATCTGATTTATTAACTCTCGGCGATATTGATGCCGAGATGTACCCGCGCTCGGCAATTAAATCTTTACAAGCAGCCGCAATGGTTCGACATGGGTTAGCACTAAATGATGAGCAACTAGCTTTAGTTTGTGCGAGCCACGGAGGTACAGAGCGCCATCAAGAAGTTGCTCTGGAAATATTAAAGAGCGCCGGACTATCTGAATCAGATTTACAAAACACACCAGATCGCCCAATAGATCGCAAAGCACGAATTGCCTGGGGGACTAAGCCAGTAACTTCGTTAGCGGCAAACTGCAGCGGAAAACATGCTGGAATGTTGGCAACTTGTGTTGTTAACGGCTGGGATGTTAAAACTTATCGCGATGCTGATCACCCATTACAAATCGCAATTGCAAATGAGATCAAAGATTTGATCGGTCAACCAGTAAGTCGAACGAGTATCGATGGTTGTGGTGCGCCACTGTTTTCAATGAGTACTAGATCTATTGCAGTAGCTGCTAGAAAAATGCGAATAGATGGTGACCCGGTGTTTCAAAAAGTAATTAGCGCATGTTTAAAGCATCCCGAAATGATTTTGGCCGAAGGTGCTTTTGATACTCGCATGATGCGCGCAGTTCCTGGACTATTAGTAAAAGGTGGCGCCGAAAGCGTGATGTTGGCATCTTTGGCTGATGGCAGTGCGATCGCATGGAAAATTTCTGATGGCAGCAATCGCGCAAATGGGCCAATGATGAAAGCCGCTCTCGCTAAATTGGGCATCACAATCGAGAATGAAGTTGTTGACGTGCTTGGCGGTGGAACCGTAGTCGGCTCACTTAGCGCTACGTTTTAATCAGCGTTACCCTTTAGCCATGAACGCACGTATTGCCACCTTGATGGTGCATACCTCGCCCTTGGATCAACCAGGAATTGGCGACGCTGGCGGCATGAATATTTATGTAGCCGAGAGCGCTGAACGTATGGCAGCAATGGGTGTTCAAGTTGATATTTTCACCCGTCGCACTAATTCCGAAGTGGCAGATATTGTTGAAGTGTCGCCGGGAGTTCGGGTAATTCAATTAAATGTCGGTCCACTAACCGGTGTAACTAAAGAATTATTGCCAAAATTAATTCCAGAAATTGCTGAGGAATTTAAGAAAAAGCTATCAGGTGAAACCAAATACGATCTGATTCATTCACATTATTGGATCTCTGGCAAAGTCGCGATGCAGGCCAGCAAAGCGCTAAATATTCCGTTTGTTCACACGATGCACACAATGGCGCGAGTTAAGAATTTAAATCTGGCCGAAGGCGAAACCCCAGAACCAATGATTCGGGTACAAGGCGAAACCCAAGTTGTTGCTGCTGCACAAACGCTGATTGCTAATACTGATGCTGAAGCTGCCAGCTTGGTTTCTCTTTATGAAGCCTGCCCAGATAATGTGCGGGTAGTTTCGCCAGGCGTTGATCTTTATAAATTTATTCCGGGCGATGGCAAGAAAGCTGCTCGCGTGCGCTTAAGCGTTCCGGCGAATGCCAATGTAATTACATTCGTGGGTCGCATCCAGCCCCATAAAGGACCAGAACTTCTAATTAGAGCAATTTCTGAAATGTTAAGTCACTCGCCACTTTTACGTAGCGGCTTAATTGTAAATATTGTTGGTGGTTCATCGGGCTCTAATACTTCGGAAGTAGAACGCCTTAAAGAATTAGCTGGCTGGCTAGCCATTTCTGATGTTATTAAATTTGCCGAACCTGTTCCGCGTAATGACTTGCCCGATTGGTATCGAAGTGCAGACTTAGTTTGTGTGCCAAGTTATAGCGAATCCTTTGGTTTAGTAGCACTTGAAGCACAAGCATGTGGCACTCCAGTGGTTGCGACCGCTGTTGGCGGACTTCGAACAGCCGTTGCCGATGGTATTTCTGGCGTGTTAGTTGATGGCCATGATCCGCGCGCTTGGTCATCGATTCTGGCGCGCTTACTAAATGAACCACAGCGCCGAGTTCTACTCTCAATGGGCGCTGTTGAGCATGCTTCACACTTTGGCTGGGATGCAACAGCACGCGGCACTTTAGATATTTACGATCGGGTTTTATCGCAAATTGCACGCGAGCAAATCGCCGGAGCATAAAAGATGGGTTCACTTAATCCAACCGAAGTAATTTTGGAATTTCTAGAATCACACGATTTAGCTTTTGAGCAGAGTAATTTAAATACTTTTCTGATCACTTTGCCTGGCGAAAAAAAGCAGCAGACTCATTGCGCATTAGTAATTGGCGACCATTCATTGAGCATAAATGCATTCGTAATTCGTAAGCCTGATGAAAATGAAGATCAAGTACATGCATGGTGTTTACAGAAGAATGCGGGACTCTACGGAATCGCTTTTGCGATTAACGAATTACGAGATATTTATTTAGTTGGCCGTTTGCCGTTAACTGCAGTGACCAATCAAGAGATAGATCGAATAATTGGTAGCGTGTTACAAGTAGCTGATTCCTCCTTTAATCCATTACTTGAGATCGGTTTTTCCAGCGCAATTCGTCGGGAATGGGCTTGGCGGGTTTCGCGCGGCGAATCGCTGGCAAATCTTGAAGCATTTTCACATTTGATTTAATTCATCTAGGATTACGGTATGAGCAACTTTGAATTAATCCTATTGCGCCATGGCGAAAGCGAATGGAATGCCAAGAATCTCTTTACGGGCTGGGTAGATGTTCGCTTATCTGCAGCAGGTGAAGCTGAAGCTGCTCGCGGTGGAAAGTTACTCGCTGAAAATGGGTTATTGCCCGATGTAGTTCACACTTCGCTACTTCGTCGCGCGATCCATACCTCGCAATTAGCACTCGATGCTTGTGATCGACATTGGATTCCAGTTAATCGTTCTTGGCGCTTAAACGAGCGTCACTACGGTGCGCTGCAAGGTAAAGATAAGAAAGAAACGCTAGCTACTTATGGCGAAGAACAATTCAAACTTTGGCGCCGTTCTTACGACGTGCCACCACCACCAATTGATGCCAATGATCCTTACAGCCAAACCGGCGATGCTCGCTACGCTGATTTAGGTGCGGATATGCCCGCAACAGAATGTTTAAAAGATGTGGTTACCCGCATGATGCCTTATTGGAACGGCAATATCGTGCCAGATCTAAAAGCCGGCAAGCGAGTTCTGGTTACGGCGCATGGAAACTCATTGCGCGCACTTGTTAAGCACCTCGATGGAATTTCAGAATCTGATATCGCAGAATTAAATATTCCAACCGGAATTCCACTACTTTATAAATTGGATGCAGATCTAAAGCCAATTAAACGTGGTGGCGAATATTTAGATCCAACTGCTGCAGCTGCGGCAATTGAAGCAGTTGCAAATCAGGGCAAGAAGTAATTAATTATTTGCCGAATTTGCGTACTCGCCGGTGACTAAGTAATAGACACGGCGGGCAATTGAAACTGCGTGGTCTGAGCAACGCTCGTAATAGCGGCCAAGCAAAGTCATATCGATTGCAGATTCAATTCCATATGGCCAAGAATCATCTAGCAAGATTTCAAATAAACGACGGTGCAAAATATCCATCTCGTCATCATCTTTTTCAAGTTGTAGCGCAGCTTCAAGGTCGCGAGACTCAATAACCCCAATAGCTTTTTGAGTAATGCGAGCTGTCACATTGCCCATCTCTTGCAAAGTTAAAACTAGTTCAGGTGGCACAGCCGCAGATGGATAGCGCATACGTGTCAACTTAGCTACGTGGTGCGCCAAATCGCCCATACGCTCTAGGTCAGCGCTCATGCGCAATGAAGTAACAAGTGTGCGTAGGTCGCCGGCAACTGGTTGTTGGCGAGCCATCAAATTTATCGCGCGCGCCTCGATGTCATGCTGCATCTCATCAATGGCATCGTCTTCAGAAATGATTTCTTCGGCAACCTTAAGGTCGGCAGTTAACAAAGCCGTTGTGGCGCGTTCCATCGCCTTGCTTACTAGATGGCCCATTTCGACAAGGGAAGTACCAATGCCGTCTAAGTCATCGTGAAAGGAATCGCGCATGGGCATAACTTAGACCTTCAGCACATCGGATACGGGTTATTAAGTGAACGGGTCGCAAATCTGAGGTAAATATCTGGGTGAAAGGGGTGTAAATGGCTGATTAGGTAGTACCGAAACTGAACTCTTCTCTACGATAGGGCTATGTTCTGGCGCCGAAACAAGGAAGTAGCAGTCGAAAGCGGCTGGGAAATTCCTAATTCGCTGCTTGAACTCTTAGAAATTCTCGATGCTGAGTATTTAATTCTCGCCCCGGGTGAGCAAGTACTTTCCTCATCAGCTGGCACAAGCGCACTATCAATGATTCGCGATGGTCGCCTGGTTTCGACGCCACTCCTTAATTTAGTGCGTGCAGTACGCCGCTCAAATGTTTATCAAGAAGCAACTGTTGAATTACCACGCGGCCCGATTGGCCAAGGAACCCATGATCTATTGGTCCGCGTTTCACCATTCGGCACCCAAGGGTTAATCGTTGCGCTAATTTTTGACGATAGTGAATTTCGCCGCCTTGATGCAATTCGACGTGACTTTGTGGCAAATATTTCGCATGAACTTAAAACACCAATCGGCGCGCTCTCTATCTTGAGTGAAGCCGTGCTTGAAGCTAGCGATGATAAAGAAGCCGTTGAAAAATTCGCCGGCCGAATGCAGATCGAAGCTAAGCGGCTAACTGATTTAGTGCAAGAAATCATTAACTTATCTCGCCTGCAAGATGGTGACCCACTTAAAAATGCGCAACCTTATTCAATGGTTGATTTAATCAATCAAGCGATCGATGAATCTCGACTTACGGCTGAGAAACGAAAGATATCTTTAGTATTTATGCCAACCACAGATCATTTGGTTTTAGGCGATCGCAGTCAGCTCGAAATGGCAATTAGTAATTTAATTGAAAATGCCATCAACTACAGTCCAGACTTAACTCAAGTAGCAATCGTATTAACTGGCAAAGATAAATTAGTTGAGATTTCGGTAACGGATCAAGGTATCGGAATACCGGAGAAAGAAATCGAACGAATCTTTGAACGTTTCTATCGGGTAGATCCAGCGCGTTCGCGAGCAACTGGCGGAACTGGGTTAGGTCTTTCTATCGTTAAGCATGTTGCTACTAATCACGGCGGAGATATTTCGGTGTGGAGTAGTGAAGGGTCCGGAAGTACCTTCACGATCAGATTGCCAGAATTTATTGAAGCTGAAAGTTATCTATCAACCAACCAGGAGGAAAAGTAATGACTCGAATATTAGTGGTTGAGGATGAGGAATCTTTTTCCGAGGCGTTGGCCTACTTATTAGGAAAAGAAGGCTTTGATGTTGTTGTGGCCGACACCGGTACCGCAGCTGTTGAACTTTTTGATAAGCATGGCGCCGACTTAGTCTTGCTTGATCTGATGTTGCCAGGTTTATCCGGAACTGAAGTTTGCAAGCAATTGCGCACTCGCTCTGCTGTGCCAATCATTATGTTGACTGCTAAAGATGCCGAAATCGATAAAGTAGTTGGGCTTGAACTAGGCGCTGATGATTATGTGACTAAGCCGTATTCATCACGAGAGTTAATTGCCCGCATTAGAGCGGTATTGCGCCGACATAGCGATCTAGGCGAAATTACTGAAGACAATGGCTCACTCGTTGCTGGCCCTGTCCGCATGGATGTTGATCGCCACCAGGTAAGCGTCAATAACATCTCTATTGCGCTACCTCTAAAAGAGTTTGAACTACTTGAGTTCTTGATGCGTAATTCGGGCCGAGTATTAACTCGCATGCAGTTAATTGATCGGGTATGGGGAAGTGATTACGTGGGCGATACCAAGACGCTTGATGTTCACATAAAGCGCCTACGTGCGAAAATTGAAGCAGACCCAGCGAATCCAGTCTTTATTCAGACCGTGCGCGGGCTTGGTTACAAACTAGAAGCTTAAGCAGATATGCCGGCGTAAGTATCGCGCTTGTCGCGCACAATTACTTTTACAGTAACTACACCAGCAGTATTAAAGAAGAAAGAAAGTTCAACCGTGTTGCCAGCTTTTACGCCCAGGCCAGGTATTACTGCTTTGGCATTTGCTGAGTCACCTTCGAAAATCATCGGGATATTTTCAGAAATCACATTAGATTCATTGGTGATAGTGGCAAGCACATTATTTGCTGAGATTCCGAGCAGTGAGTCAGGTGTTGAGTTTGCATTAATAATGGTGCCAACTAACACTGCGCTGCCATCTGGTTGAGCAACCAATAAGAAGCCACGAAGTTTCAGCGCGCTGGTATCAGTTATGACTTCAGTTTCAGCGCCATCAGTAACTTTAGTTATGTTGCGAGCTGCGGCATTTTCACCCGCACCACATGCAGTTAGCGTCGAGAGAGATGCAATAACAATTAAACCGATAGCAACTTTACGTAATTGCATTTTTTCTCCCAAGAAATAATTGCTTAACAATGCGCGCTTATTCTCTCATGAGAAATAGCTGCTAAAGCCAGTTAAATACAGGCGAAATACCCGAGGTGACTACCCTCACTAGTTGCTGGTATGATTGGCCCCTAACGAAGGGCACCCCATGTCATTTAAAGTAGGCGAAACTGTTGTTTACCCTCATCACGGCGCAGCGCTAATCGAGGCAATTGAAACTCGAGTGATTAAGGGCGAAGAAAAAACCTACTTAGTTTTAAAGGTGGCCCAAGGCGATTTAACAGTACGAGTGCCAGCTGAAAATGTTGACTTAGTTGGAGTGCGCGATGTCGTAGATAGCGCCGGGCTTGACCGTGTTTTCAGTGTTCTACGCCAGCCATATACCGAAGAGCCAACAAACTGGTCTCGCCGTTACAAGGCAAATCTTGAAAAATTAGCTTCCGGCGATGTAATCAAGGTTGCCGAAGTTGTGCGCGATCTTTATCGCCGCGATCTAGACCGTGGACTTTCTGCTGGTGAAAAGCGCATGCTTTCAAAAGCAAAGCAGATTCTTGTTTCTGAACTAGCTCTCGCTGAGCGCACTGATGAAGAAAAAGCATCAGTAATCCTCGACGAGGTCTTAGCTTCTTAATTTAAGCTCGATCGGAGCCCTTATGTCTGGCCATGTTGCAGCGATCATTGCTGCTGCCGGATCTGGAGTTCGCTTCGGTGCCGATATTCCAAAAGCTTTAATTCAATTGGGTAATCGCACGCTAATCGAACATGCTGTCGCTGCAATTTCACCAACGGTAGATCAAGTAATTGTTACAGCTCCGGCCTCTCACTTAAGCCAATTTCAAAGCCTGCTAGGTGATGCTGTAACTGTTGTGGTTGGCGGGCAAACTCGCTCGGAATCTGTTCGAGCTGGCTTAGCTGCAGTCTCTAGTGATACCCAATATGTATTGATTCATGATGCTGCACGCGCTTTAGCAACAACAGATTTAACTAGCCGTATTTTGTCGGCGCTACAAAATGGCGAAGTAGCGGTAGTACCTGGCGTACCTCAAGTAGATACGATCAAGAGTGTTGATGTAAATGGTTACGTAACCACAACTCCTAGCCGCGCAGACTTACGTAATATCCAAACCCCACAAGGTTTTGAACTTTCTGCGCTCAAAAAAGCACATGCTTCAAATGGTGAAGGTACCGATGATGCCGCTCTAGTTGAAAGTGCGGGATTCAAAGTTTTGGTAATCGCTGGCGAAGAACGCGCACTTAAAATTACCACTCCTACAGATTTAGCAACTGCTTACAACTTCCTCGGTGGAAATAAAGAATTCTTAACTGGTGTTGGTGTTGATGCACATGCTTTCGAAGCAGGACGCGAACTTTGGTTAGGTTGCATTAATTGGTCAGATGAAGTTGGTGTTGCTGGACATTCTGATGGAGATGTTGCGGCACATGCAATTTGTGATTCACTTTTTGCAGCAACTGGGTTAGGTGATTTAGGTTCAAACTTTGGTGTAGATCGCCCGGAGTACGCTGGCGCAAGCGGCACGAAATTATTATCTGAAACACTTTCCATAATTACTAAAGCTGGCTTTGCAATCTCAAATGTTTCGGTACAAATAATTGGTAATCGTCCAAAGTTGGCAGGACGTCGCAAAGAAGCAATTGCGGCACTTTCTGCCGCACTAAATGGTGCACCTGTATCACTATTGGCCACAACTACCGATGGACTTGGCTTAACTGGTGAAGGCAAAGGCATTGCAGCCATTGCCTCAGCGCTCGTTTTTAAGGTTTCTAGTAACGACCGATAGACTTCGCTAATGAGTTCGCTAAAGCTTTATGACACATTGTCGCGAACCGTCTCAGAATTTATTCCACTGCAGCCGGGCAAAGCGAGCATTTACCTTTGTGGTGCCACAGTTCAGGCGCCACCGCATATCGGCCATATTCGTAGCGGCGTTAACTTTGATATTTTGCGACGTTGGTTAGTTAAATCAGGTTTTGATACTACTTTTATCCGTAACGTTACCGATATTGATGACAAGATTTTGCATAAGGCTGTTCATGAACAAGCACCTTGGTGGGCAGTTGCCCTTAAGTATGAGCGTGCATTTACTGAGGCATATGCAGCGCTAAATGTTTTACCACCAACTTATGAACCACGCGCAACTGGTCACATTACGCAAATGATCGATCTAATTGCCTCATTAATCGAGCGCGGCCATGCATATGCGCCAGGTAATGGCGATGTCTATCTAGAAGTTCGTAAATTAGATTCTTATTTAACTCTTTCGAATCAAAATATCGATGAATTATTACCAGCGCAAGATGCGGACGAAACTTACAAGCGCGATGTGCGTGACTTTGCACTTTGGAAAGCGGCCAAAGATGGTGATCCGTTTTGGCCAACGCCATGGGGAAATGGTCGACCAGGTTGGCATATTGAATGTTCGGCAATGGCACATGCTTATTTGGGTGCTGAGTTTGATATTCATGGCGGCGGTTTAGATTTAATTTTCCCACATCACGAAAACGAAATTGCGCAGTCTGAAGCTGCCGGATACGGATTCGCTAAACGTTGGTTACATAATGCCTGGGTAACTGCCTCCGGTGAAAAAATGTCCAAGTCATTAGGTAATTCTCTACAAGTTGCGGAATTACTAAAGAGTGTTCGTGGCATTGAACTACGTTGGTATTTGGGCAGCGCTCATTACCGATCAATGCTCGAGTTTTCTCCAGCTGCCCTAGAAGAGTCAGCAGTTGGTTTCCGCCGTATCGAAAACTTCCTTTTGCGCGCAACCGAGATTTTAGGTAGCCAGCCAGAAGCCGCGCTATCTGCCGACTTTGTTGCTGCGATGAATGAAGACTTGGCTGTTCCGCAGGCGCTGGCTGGAATTTCGGAACAATTACGCTTAGGAAATAGCGCAATTACCGAAAATAACAATGCAGGTATTGCAAGTGCAGCCAGCTTTATTCGCGGTGCACTAGAAGTACTTGGTTGCGATCCCTTTGATTCAGCATTTGCCAGCAGCGCCCAGAGCGAATCGCTGACTGGCGCTCTTGATGGCGTTATTAATTTAGTTCTAGCCCAACGCACTGCAGCAAGAGACCGTAAAGATTTTGCCGCATCTGATCAGATTCGCGATGGCTTAATCGCACTTGGTATTTCAATTGAAGACACAGCTCAAGGACCACGTTGGTCGATCTCTCGTTCAGAAGGTAGTAATTAAATGGCCGGTAATTCAGAGCGCAAAGGCGCAATACGTGGATCTAAAAAAGGTCCAACAACCGGTACCGGGGGCAAGAATAAAAAGCGCTTATCAGGTAAAGGCCCGACGCCAAAAGCCGAAGACCGTCCTTATCACGCAGCTGCAAAGCGCAAGAAAGCAGCCGAGAAAGCAAAAGCTAATCCGCGTGCGGGTACAACACCACGTACTGGTACAACACCGCGTAGTTCAGCTGGGCGCAATTCTAGAATTGATAAACCAAAGGGCGAAATTGTCGCAGGTCGTAACGCAGTACTTGAAGCGCTACGCGCCTCTGTTCCAGCAACTGAAGTACTAGTCGCTCGCGGAATTGATATCGATGATCGCGTCGCTGAGTCTTTGCAGTTAGCACTTCATTTACAACTTCCGATTCGCGAAGTTCACCGCGCTGAAGTTGAAGGAATTTCACCAAATAGCCAAGGAATTATTCTGGCAATCAAGCCTTACCAATATTCAAGTTTCGAAGAGATAACTCAACGCGCAAAGAATCCAATGTTGATTGTGGCACTCGATGGTGTTACTGATCCACGCAACCTTGGTGCGATTATCCGTAGCGCTGGTGCTTTCGGCGTAAATGGTGTTGTAATGACTGAGCGTCGCGCAGCTGCGATGACTGCTTCAGCCTGGAAAGCATCAGCTGGCGCTGCTGCGCGCATGCCAGTTGCCCAAGTAACTAACTTGGCTCGCACCATCGAAGAAGCTAAGAAATTAGGCTGTTTTGTCATCGGTTTAGATGGTGAAAGCGATGAGTCACTTAGCGGCATGAAAGTTGCGACCGAGTCGCTAATGATCGTCGTTGGCAGCGAAGGCAAAGGCCTTTCTAGATTAGTTCGCGAAAAATGCGATCTAGTTGTTTCGATTCCTATGAATTCAGCAACCGAATCTCTAAATGCAAGTGTGGCAACTTCGATTGCTCTCTTCTGGGTAGACGAGCAACGTCGAACTAATTAACTATGAGCTATCAAAGATTTATCGCACTAGGTGATTCTTTCACCGAAGGCATGACCGATGAGATCATCGACGGCAATTTCCGTGGTTGGGCTGATCGGGTCGCCGATGTCTTAACGACTCAATCACCAGATTTTACTTATGTGAATTTAGCAATTCGCGGCAAGCTGGTAAACCAGGTAGCTGCTGATCAAGTTCCGCAAGCAATTCCGCTAATCACGGGCATAGAAACTTTGGTTTCTTTCCATGCCGGCGCAAACGATGTTCTAAGACCTGGCTATCGCCCAGAAAACGTTTTCCCAATTTACAACGATGCAGTTAGAAAGCTATCCGCAACCGGGGCAACGTTAATGTTATTTACAGTTCTAGAACGAACTGGAAATACTGGCAAGACTGCCGATATGTGGGCAGAACGGTTCAGTACTTTCAATAAAAATATTCGCACGATCGCAACTGAAGTCGGTGCAATAATTGTTGATGCAAATGAGAAGCATTTTTTATCCGATCGTCGTCTACTCGCATTTGATAGATTGCACTTGAATTCAATTGGTCACGATCGTGTTGCGCAAGGTGTACTTGAAGTACTTGGTATGCCTTTCGATCCGAATTGGCGATTGCCATTGCCAACTGCCAAACCAACTCCTTGGTTAATCAAAAAAGCAACCAGCGTTGCTTGGTTTTTTAGCTTTGCCTTACCGTGGATTTGGCGACGTATTCGCGGCAAATCATCAGGCGATGGGCGCAGCGCTAAGTACCCAACTCCGACTACTTGGCCGCTTAGTTAAGCGCCAGTCCATCTAATCGACGCTTCCCGTTCACCCAAATGAGAGAAAATCCTCGCGTGCCTAAACCAGATGAGTTAATTGATCGCGAGATCAGTTGGCTTTCCTTTAACGAGCGAGTTCTTGAACTGGCAGAAGATCAAGAAGTTCCGCTACTTGAGCGACTTCGTTATTTGGCGATTTTTTCAAATAATTTAGACGAGTTTTTCATGGTGCGTGTCGCATCAATCTTAGGAAAAATTGAAAATCAGATAACTTCGACTAATACAGCTGGATATACCCCACAACAACTTTTAACTGCAGTTACTGATAAAGCCCGATCTCTAGCAACTCGGCACGCAAATCTTTTTAAGGCAGAGATCCTGCCGGCCTTAAAGTCTCATAAAATTGAACTAATCCACTGGAATGAACTCCTCGAGGACGAGCGTAATTACGTCTCTAAACTTTTCCGTGAACGTATTTATCCAGTCTTAACTCCATTAGCAGTAGATCCATCGCATCCATTCCCGTATATCTCTGGTCTTTCGCTTAATTTGGCAGTTATTCTAAAAAACCCCGCTACTAATGAAGAATCTTTTGCCAGAGTCAAAGTTCCACCGATTCTCTCTAGATTCATTGCCACTTCTTCAACCGGATCAAGACGTTTTATTCCGCTCGAAGATGTGATCGCAATTCATCTGCAAGAGCTGTTTCCAGGAATGTTAATTGAAGATCACTACACGTTCCGAGTCACTCGAAATGAAGATATAGATCTCGAAGAAGAAGAATCCGAAGATCTCTTAACTTCAATCGAGCAAGAATTAGCGCGTCGCAGATTCGGTCCGCCAGTTAGGCTAGAAATTGAAGAAGGAATTGATCAGGCGTTACTAGAGCGACTTTGCGAAGAACTTTCGATTAATCGCGAATGTGTTTTCTCACTTGCTACACCTTTGGATCTAACTGATCTAAATCGCATCGCCGACCTTGATATTCCAGAGATTAAATTTGATCGATTTAAGTCGCATACTGCAGCCTCGCTAAGCGAAGTTGATTTCGGCGACCCGGAGCTATTTTTTGCCGCTATTCGCCAAGGTGAGATCCTGTTGCACCACCCGTATGAATCTTTCACTAGTTCAGTGGTTCAATTCCTGCAGAACGCCGCCGAAGATCCACAAGTACTAGCTATTAAACAGACCCTTTACAGAACTTCAGGTGATTCCCCAATTATCGAAGCTCTGATTGAAGCAGCAGAAGCAGGCAAGCAAGTATTAGCAGTTATCGAAATTCGAGCTCGCTTTGATGAACAAGCAAATGTGCGTTGGGCACGAAAGCTTGAAGCAGCTGGCGTGCATGTGGTTTATGGCTTAATGAATTTAAAGACCCACGCAAAACTATCTCTGGTCATTCGTGATGAAGCCAATGGTTTGCGTCGTTACTGCCACGTTGGTACTGGAAATTACAATCCCAAAACGGCTCGCTTCTATGAGGATTTAGGAATAATCAGCGCCGATCAAACTTTGACTGAAGATTTAAGCAAATTGTTTAATCAACTTTCCGGTTTGGCTCCAGCTTCAACCTATACACGACTGCTAGTTGCCCCGCGTAGTTTGCGTACTGGGCTACTGGAAAAAATTGAAAATGAGATAAGTAATTGTAAAGCTGGCTTACCTGCTGGCATTCAATTTAAATTGAATTCACTACTTGACGAAGAGTTTGTAGAAGCGCTCTACCGGGCATCTAACGCTGGCGTTAAGGTCGATTTAGTTATTCGCGGTATTTCATCAATTAGACCAGGCATCAAAGGACTATCTGAAAATATAACAGTTCGATCAATCCTAGGTAGATTCCTTGAGCATTCTCGTATTTATCACTTTGTAAATAACAATGACGACGAATATTGGATCGGCAGCTCTGACTTGATGCACCGAAATCTAGATCGTCGCGTCGAAAGTTTGCTGCGAATTGAAAAGATTCAACACAAAGAGATTTTGCGTGAGATTTTTGAAATTTCATTATCGCCAGATACCAGTAGTTGGCACCAGTCAGGCACGGAATGGAAGCGTCACAAGAGCGCCCAAGATATCCAGGAGCTCCTAATGCAAAAGTATTTGAACGGGTAGCCGTGAGTGAACCCGAAGTTATTCAAGGTGCTGGTGTAGTTCTTTGGCGAGTGACAAAGAAAACCACCGAAATCGCTTTAGTCCATCGCCCAAAATATGACGATTGGTCTTTGCCTAAAGGAAAAGTAGAACCGGGTGAAACCCACCTGGCTTGCGCTGCTCGTGAAGCCATGGAAGAAACTGGATTCGAACCAGTTTTAGGCCCTGAGATTGGAAACGCTAAATATTTGGCTGAAGGAACTCCTAAAGAAGTTAGATATTGGTCTGCTAAAGCAACCGGTAAATCAACTGGTCCTCGCGATACGCATGAAGTTGATCAAGTGATCTGGCTATCAGTTGCCGATGCAAAGAAAAAAGTTAGCGTTGACGATGATCGCGAAATTATTAAGTTTTTTGAAAGTTTTGGCATTAATACCACCCCAATTGTTTTACTGCGACATGCGAAAGCGCTGCGGCGTGAGGAATGGGAAGGCGATGACGGTGACCGACCATTAGATAATAAGGGTCAAAGACAAGCCAAAAGAATGCTCTCGATTTACCAAAATTATGGCATCGCTGAAATTCACACTTCCGATGCACAGCGCTGTATCGAAACTATTGAACCAATGGCGAAATCTTTAAAGATGAACCCCATTTATTCAGAGGATTTATCAGAATATCGCTATGAAAAAGATAAAGAAGCGCCACTTGATTACGTATGGAGCCTTCTAAGGCCTGATTTGAATGTCGTTATTTGTAGCCATAATCCAATTCTGCCTAAATTAGTCAAGAAATTAATTGGCAAGAAGAATTTTAAGAAGATTGAAGTTGATTTATTACCAGGTGAGGCATTTATTCTGCATCATCGCGATGGCGAAGTTGTAGCAGTCGACTGGATTGAAGCACCAGCGGTCTAATTTTTTAGCGTTCCATCCAGTCTAACCAGCGTAAAACAATGCCTTCGCGCAGCGCCCAAGGGCAAATTTCAATCTGAGTAATATGCAATCTCTCCATTACGGTTCGCGCGACGATTGCGCCGGCAGTAATTTGCTTCGCCCGACTTGCTGATACGCCCGGAAGATCTGCACGAGATTTATTCGTCATCTCACTTAACTTAGGAATCATCATCATTAGTGCGCTTAGCTCCAAAATATTTGGATCACCCTTAAACCAGTGGGCACCTAATCGGGCAAGGGTCCGAAATGTTTTACTAGTTGCCACAAATTGATCAGCGGCATGTTCAAAAATTTCTTCCGGTAGTTCCGAAACTACTAACTCACGCACCTTTGATTCTAAGTTCTTAATTTCCTTATTTGTGTAAGGATCATTTTCCAGAAATTCTCTAGTTAGTCGAGCTGCACCAAGCGGCAAAGAAATAGTTGCTTCAGGATGTTCATCATCTCCTAAGCCAATTTCAAGCGAGCCGCCACCGATATCAATAACGAGCAGTCGACCACTTGACCAGCCATACCAACGACGAGCAGCTAAGAAAGTCATATTTGCTTCTTCGTCGCCGGACAGAATATTTATCTCAATGCCAAATTCTTTATTAAGGTTGGCCAAGATTTGCGCACCGTTACGAGCATCTCGAATAGCCGATGTTGCAAAAGCTAAGATTTCATCAGTCTTAAATTCTCGAGCGTGATCTACTGCATCTGAGATTGCTTGACGCAGTAGTGCAATACCAGCCTCAGTAATTTCATTTGATTTATTTAGATAATCAGTTAGCCGAAGTTCAACCTTTTGATTGGTAGTTGGGCTTGGCCGTGCGCCCGGGTGGGCGTCTACTACCTGCAGGTGAATAGTGTTCGATCCAAGATCTAGAACACCGAGTCGCATAGGCGGAATCTACAGGGGTATTGCTGGGCGCAACGTTAGCGATTTCTGAATTTCTCGATCTCCTGCCATAATTACGACCCTTGCAGCGATGTAAGTAAAGGCCTCCCTAGCTCAGTGGTAGAGCAACGCACTTGTAATGCGTAGGTCGTCAGTTCAATCCTGACGGGGGGCTCCATTTTTTTGATAGCCAGGGCTACAGTAAGAATGTGCCAACTAAAGAATCTGACTATGACGTTGTAGTTGTTGGATCCGGATTCGGTGGATCTGTCGCAGCCCTTCGCCTTACTGAAAAAGGTTATCGAGTTGCAGTCTTAGAAGCTGGTCGTAGATTTTCTGAAAAAGATTACCCAAAAACTTCTTGGCGAATAAGCAAATTCCTTTTTATGCCGCGTTTAGGCTTGAATGGAATACAGCGCATACACGTTTTGCCTGATGTTTTAGTTCTTGCTGGGGCGGGTGTTGGCGGCGGCTCGTTAGTTTATGCAAACACTTTGTATCAACCGCCTGATAGTTATTTCGATGATGCGCAGTGGAATAAAATTACAGATTGGAAGAGTGAATTACTTCCTTGGTATGACCAAGCATCACGAATGTTGGGTGTAACTGAAAATCCATATTTCTCACCATCAGATGCCGCAATGAAAGAAGTCGCTGAAGAAATGGGAGTTGGTCACACGTTTCGGATGGCACCGCTAGGTGTTTATTTTGGTACTGCGCCTGGTGCAAATGGTGGCGACCCGTTTTTTGGTGGCGTTGGACCTAACCGAGATGGCTGCATGCAATGTGGATCATGCATGACCGGCTGCAGATTCAACGCAAAAAATACCTTGCCCAAGAATTATTTGGGACTTGCCGAAAAAGCCGGAGCCACAGTTTTCCCGCAACATACCGTTGAAAGTTTTAGTCAAGAAAGTGATGGCAGTTGGCGAATTGTCGTGCGTAAGAGTTCCGCTTGGTTTGGCCGTAAACGCATTTTTACGGCTAGGGAATTAGTAGTTGCAGCAGGAACTTATAACACCCAGAAATTACTTCATAAGATGCGCGATACTCAAGCGTTGCCAAAGCTTTCAAAGCAGTTGGGCGAGCTATCGCGGACTAATAGTGAATCACTTGTTGGTTCCATCATGCCGAAAGGTGGGACTGATTACAGCCAAGGCTCAGCTATTACTTCATCATTCTTTCCAGAGCCACATACCCACGTTGAGCCTGTTCGTTATGGCAAAGGCAGTAATTTAATGGGAATGCTGCAGACGGTCATGACTGATGGTTATAAAGCGAAAGATCGTCGTGCCCAGTGGCTGAAAGCAGTTGCTCGCAAGCCGAGTAATTTGATTCGAATAATGGATGTGCGTAAGTGGAGTGAGCGAACCGTTATTGCTTTAGTTATGCAAAATGTTGATTCATCAGTTTCGGTTTTTGGTAAGAAAAGTATTTTTGGATATCGATTATCTTCAAAGAATGATCCGACTAAACCAAATGCAACTTACATTCCTGCCGCAAACGATGTTGTGCGCCGAATCGCAAAAAACAGAGGCGGCATTGCAGGCGGTCACATAGGCGATTTAATTAATGCCCCATTTACCGCCCATTTTGTTGGCGGCTGCGTAATAGGTTCTGATGTCGAACATGGCGTGATTGATCCGTACCACCGAGTATTCAATTATCCGAACTTACACATTGTCGATGGTTCGAGTGTCACTGCGAATTTGGGTGTAAACCCGTCACTGACAATTACTGCACAAGCCGAACGTGCATTCTCGATGTGGCCAAACAAAGGCGATCTAGATCCAAGACCGTTGCAGAATTCACCTTACCAACGCGTAAATTCAGTTTTTCCTCAGCATCCATTCGTACCTGCGGGTGCGGTTGGTGAATTGCGTTGTTAGACTTAGCTTCATGAGCAAATCGATTAACCCAGATTTTCAACCTGGTTTTGATGATCTTTGGCGTGCCAATGAAGATTATGCGAAAAATTTTAAATATAGCGAGCTAACTGGCCGAGCAGCTCGAGGTCTAGCGATCGTTACCTGCATGGATTCACGTATTAATCCGCTCTCAGTAGTTGGTATGAAATCTGGTGATGCAAAAATCTTACGTAATGCAGGAGCTCGAGTTACCCAAGATGTGCTTCGTACCTTGGTTTTAGCAACTTATTTGCTAGGCGTTGATCGTATTTTGGTGATGCCACACACTGATTGTCGTATGGCCCAAGAAGATGAAGAAGTTATTCATGCCATGATCGAGGAAAAACACGGCGTAGATACTCGCTCGCTCGAATTTAATACCGTGGTTGATCAACGTGCAGCACTAAGCCAAGATCTCGCTCGTATCCGCGCTTTCCCACTAATTCCTAAAAATGTGATTGTTAGTGGCGGTATTTACCACGTAGCAACGGGCAAGATTGAACCAATCGAGAATTAAGCCGGATTAATGCGTCGGATCGGCTGCCTAGTTATCGGATAAGACTGATCGCTTAAAAAACTTTTAATAATCGCAGTTACAATTTCCGGTTTTTCTTTTACTAACCCATGTGAAGTCCCCGGAACAATCGCTAACTGTCCAAACGGTAGAGCCTCATAAAGTTCAATTGAATGTGAATGTTTTACGACATCATCATCGCCAGCCATTACTAGCGTCGGAACAACTATTTGTGCGATATCCGTGACATCAATATTTGGTTCTACTTTCCAGATCTCATGCATTTTGGCAATCTTTAGATCTAGCGTTTCAGGAGCATCTGGTGACATTTCGGCGTATTCAGCTCGTTCTTCATCGCTAATTCCAGCCGGATCAAATATTGGCAACTCAACAATTCCATCTGCATTGAAGTTAGCAGCGATTGAAACAATTGACTTAACCAGATCGGGCCGCGCGATAGCGACCATGAGTGCGATATTGGCACCATCGCTGTAGCCAACTAAATGAACAGGCCCCTTAATTACCTCTGCAATAAATGCAATTGCTTCATCACGTTGAAAGTTAAAGTAGAAACCGCCTGGTTGATCAGCACTGCGGCCATGGCCAGCTCGGTCGTATGCGAATAAGTGAAATGAATCTTGCAGGGGAGTAACCATTACATCAGCAAATGAGTCAGTATTACTTAGTCCTCCATGTAATAAGAGAACTGCTTCGCCGTTATTAGCCCACTCAAAACTCCACAGTGGGTAACCAGAGACGTTTAAATATTTCATCTGCGGTATCTACTACGCGATATCCATAATGTGGCGATTTCCGCGATCAAAAGTTAAGTAGTTCCAGGTCCAGTCGGCAATTGTGCCAACTTTATTGCGACCACCTAAAAGATAGAAGAGATGTAGGAAAATCCAGATAAACCAAGCCGGAACTCCAGTTAGCTTAAGTTTCTTAACTTCTACAACTGCCTTATGACGGCCAATAGTGGCCATTGAACCTTTATCGCGATATTTAAAATCTTCGGTAGGACGACCATTGCTCAGATTCAGAATCTGTTTTGCTGCCCAGGCACCTTGTTGAAGTGCAACGGGCGCAACCATTGGAAGCAAATTGCCTTTTGCATCGGTCAAACCTGCGATGTCACCTATCGCCCAAATATTTGGATAGTGATTTACTTGCAAAGTAGGCGTTGTGTCAATTCTTGATTTAACAATTGGAAGTTTTAGTGCTTCTGCAGTTGGCTCACCGCGTACACCTGCAGCCCAAATAGTTACTTCAGATGGGATATCAGCGCCATCTTTAATTGAGATTTTACGTGGCTCGACTTTTGCCACAGCAGTATTTAGAAAAACCGTAACACCCATCTTTTCTAAATCTTGTTTAGTACGGTCAGATAACTTGGCCGAAAATGTCGGCAATAGACGTGGCCCAGCTTCAATCAGATTAATCTTCATATGTTTTGCCGCATGTTTGTGGTCATTCTTAAGTGGCCCAGAAATGAGTTCGGCAAGCGCACCGACCATCTCAACACCAGTTGGCCCGCCACCAACTACGGTTAATGAGAGAACTGTTTCATCTTCAAAACGACAAAGATCTTCAAATCGGCGCATAATTTCGGCTCGGATATTTATTGCATCTGCAACACTCTTCATGCCTAGCGCATGCTCACTAACTCCAGGAATATTAAAGTCTGCAGTCGCTGAGCCAAGGGCAAAAATTAGGTGATCAAAATGAAGCACTTCGCTGCTATCTAATTTGATCGCTTTGTTCTTGTGATCGATTTCAATCGGTGAACCCATTCGAAATTTAATATCGCTTTTGCGCAGACCGCTACGAACTGGGTAAGCCACATGATCGGCGGCTAACCCCGCGGTTGCTACCTGATAGAGCAAAG
>CAJAFH010000126.1 GCA_903939005.1 uncultured Actinomycetes bacterium
CGAGCCGCTTTAAGTTCATCGAGATCGCCAGCGCCTGCAAATGCCGACTTGGCAGCGCTGACCCATTCGTTGATTTCTTGCGGATTCATGTGCGTAAGTCTACTTGGTCGACTTTACTTATCGTCGGCAATTTTTGCTGTTAACTCGTATAAAACTATCGAAACGGCCGCTGAAAGATTAAGACTTTCGGCATTGCCAGCCATAGGTATCGCTAGGGCCTGAGTCGAAGCAGGAACTTCGAGATCAGCTAGACCACGAGCTTCATTTCCGAAAATCAAAACTGTATTTCCATTAATCACAAATTGACGGATAGATTTTTTTCCATCTGCTGACAAGGTGGCAAAGTCCAGATTTGGAATTGTTGTTTGCAGTTGTTCAAGTGAAACGCGTTCAAAAATTGGTAGGTGCCAAAGAGAGCCGGCGGTTGAACGAACTACCTTGGGTGAATACATATCAACGCTACCTGGTGAGGTAATTACAGCAGTTGCACCTAACGCATCGGCTGATCGCAAGATAGTGCCCGCATTTCCGGGATCTTGAATTTCATGTAAATAAAGCAAAATTGATTTGCCAGATAATTTCAATGTTTCCAACTGTGGATTCGGAATTTTACAGATGGCCAGAATGCCTTGCGGTGAGATGGTTTCACTCATTGCCTTCATAACCGCATCTGTGACATCTTCGCATTTAAATTTTGCCAAATCGATCTGGTCATTATCTAAACGAGACCGTCCATTGGCAGTTAGATATAGAACATCTACTTGATCAGCAGCTTTTGCCTTAATGGCTTCGCGCACAAACTGCGCACCTTCGGCAACATAACGGGCACTTTCGCGACGTTCTTTAGCGCCTTTAGAACTGATAAGAGCCTTCACTCGCGCGATATGCGGCGAGTGAAGGCTCTCGATCATTACTTCTAGTTTCGATTAACGAATTAAAGTGCAGCTAAAGTCTTGCGAGCAACTTCAACTAGCGACTTGAAAGTCGCTGGGTCATTAGTTGCTAGCTCTGAAAGTAAACGGCGATCAACTTCAACGCCAGCTTCCTTTAGACCTTGGATCAAACGGTTATAAGTAAGACCGTTTTCACGAGCTGCTGCATTGATACGTTGGATCCAGAGACGACGGAAGTCGCCTTTCTTATCCTTGCGATCGTTGAAGGCATAAACCATTGAGTGGGTAACTTGCTCTTTCGCCTTTGTGAAAAGACGTGAACGTTGTCCGCGGTAACCGCTGGCACGTTCTAGAGTTGTACGACGCTTCTTGGCTGCGTGGACTCCGCGCTTTACTCTCATTTAATCGCTCCTTACTTCAAACCAAGCATGCGCTTGGCTGTTGTTGCAACGGTTGGCTTAGCTGCGGACTCAGTGCTCAAACGTCGTGTGACACGTGAGGACTTGCGCTCGAGTAAGTGGCGCTTTCCGGCGCGCTCGTGCATAACTTTTCCGGAACCAGTAATGCGGAATGTCTTCTTCGCACCACTGTGGGTTTTCATCTTTGGCATCTTGGGTCTCCCGTTGCTAGTTCTTATTCGGTCTCTGCTGCAGCTGCTGCCGCATCGGCTTTTGCTTTACGCGCTGCCTTTGCTTCTGCTACTGCTTCAGTCTTGCGCTTAGTTGGACCAAGCACCATTGTCATATTTCGTCCCTCTTGTTTAGGGGCGAATTCAACGAAAGCAATTTCTGCAACATCTTCTGCAAGACGTTGCAAGATCTTGTAACCGAGTTCAGGACGCGTTTGTTCGCGACCACGGAATTGCATTGTCACTTTGACCTTGTCGCCACCTTTTAAGAACTTCTCGATGTGATTCCGTTTGGTCTCATAATCGTGAGTCTCAATCTTTGGTCGCATACGTACTTCCTTCACCACGATGTGGGTCTGGTTTTGGCGTGCTTCCCGAGCTTTCTGCGCGATCTCGTATTTGTACTTTCCGAAATCCATGATCTTGCAGACTGGTGGATTAGCTTCTGGTGCGATCTCAACTAAGTCGAGACCAACTTCGTCAGCCATCTGTAGCGCAACTTCGATATCTACTACGCCAACTTGTTCACCGGTGTAACCGATTAAACGAATTTGGGGTGTACGAATTCGATCGTTGATACGTGGGTCAGTTGTGATATTTGCTCCTCTTATTCGGTTTGCTGGTACTTCGCGCTCAGTAACCGCGCCATGCAAAATAAGCAACCGCCAAGGAGCTCAATTTCAGTTGAAATAACTTCAACTAA
>CAJAFH010000127.1 GCA_903939005.1 uncultured Actinomycetes bacterium
AAATGATTTACACAGACATTGCGCTCGGTGGAGTAATCGCAGCAGTTCTATTTGATTTGTATGGCACTAAAACAATGTTGCTAACTAAATCTGTATTCTGGACTTCTTACGCAATTATTTTACCTTTTCAACTACTAACGAATTGGTGGCTGACTTCTAGAAACATCGTTATGTATAGCCCTGATGCGATAGTTGGTCGAAGAATTTGTAGCGCACCCGTTGAAGATCTGCTCTTTGGTTTTGCACTTGTATTGTCTGTAATGAGTTTGTGGGTTTACTGGGGCCGTAAAGGTATTCAACCTAAAGATTAATTAATGCCCGAGTAAATAATCGTTGCAACTCCCACAACTATAGAAATCATCTTGGCGCCTTTAGTGTTTAATATTTTCACAGTTGCAGGTATGACAGTCATTATCAAGACCAAGACACCAGGTGAGAGGATAATTAGGCTGTGAGTAAGTACTCCGGGTTGTCCAGTTTGGTACCGTAAATTCAATAGCCCAATAGCAATTAGTAAATAGCCGCCCCACCGATAATTTGTCATATTTAAGGATACCCCTTTAGCGAAATTCAATCAGAAAAAAATTTGGGGGCCCCTCGAAAGGCGCCCCCAAATCTACTTTTAGTTAGATCAGATTAGTGATCTTCCTTCATGCCTTCTGCTGCTGACTTCAGACGAGCAATCTTGTAGATTGTTAATCCGAATACGCACTTTGCAAGTACGTCTGCGATTGTGTAACCAATTTGGCGATTAACAAATGCACCTGGATCAGTTGCAGCTGTATCGGTAAGAATTGGAAGTAGGTATGAAATTGGGTATACGCCCCATGTTGCGATCAATAGGAGACGTAGACGACCAACTGTTGCTGCTACACCTTCTGGTTGACGTTCCAATGACTTTCCAAGTTCTACGAATAGAACGTAAAGGATGTATAGGAATGGGATTGTTGAAAGAACGCCCCAAATTACTTTAGGACCTGATTCTGTTGCGATTTCACCTGGGTAGCCAAGTGCGATCATTGCAGCTGAAGCTGGAACTAGGCGACCGATTAGTGAACTTGCAGCTGCCTTAGCTAGCGCAAGCACTGCAATAACTTCTACAAGTAGAAGAGGTACAGTCAGGATCCAGTCAACATAACGGTATGCCTCATTGAAAGCACCCTTTGCTGTTCCAACTGTTACTCCGCCGTCAACTGTTGACTCTTCGAAAGAGTTGAAGATGCGCCAGTAGTGGTACGCAGCAATGAATGTAACCATTGAAGATAGAACAAGTGCATTACGGTATTTAGGTAGTACGCGAGCTTGTGACACCAATGTGTAAACGGTGCATGCAAGCATCGAGATCAAGCCAAATGAGAACATGTTGTACAACGTGCTCCATTGACCGTTTGTTAGGTTTACCATTATTTAGCCTCCGTGGGGCGTTTTGGTTCTGGGCTTCGGGTGAAGCGCCAGCCGCCTAAATTGCACTCCCATATGTGAAGCACAAGTCCTGCGTGGTTAAATGGTAAAGGTGTATGACGGAAATTTCACGGTGAATTCCCAGCGTTTCGAGCGTAAATTAGGGTGAATTAGGCGGGTGTGTGGGTACCTGCCACTAGCCTTCGGAGATGGCCAAAAAGATTACCCCAGCTAAAGATCCGTTCCGTTGTGGCGAATGCGGATGGACAAGTACTAAGTGGGTAGGACGTTGCGGCGAGTGCCAGGCGTGGGGTTCGGTTGAAGAAGTCGCAGCACCAAAGCGGCTTTCCTTAGTAGCCGGCCAAGTGACTTCTGCAGCGCTGCCGATAGGTGAAGTTAGTTTAGAGAATGCCAAAGCGCGATCAAGTGGGGTCAGCGAATTAGATCGAGTTCTTGGTGGTGGCTTAGTACCCGGAGCCGCAATTTTATTGGCTGGCGAACCAGGTGTAGGAAAATCAACTTTGTTATTAAGTGTAGCTGCGCAAAGTGCGCGCCAAAATATAAGTGCACTTTACATAAGTGGTGAAGAATCAGCGTCACAAGTTCGCCTTCGTGCTGAACGTTTAGATGCAATCGATGCAAATTTATGGCTGGCATCCGAGAACGAACTCGGATCGGTAATTGCCCATATAGATTTAGTTAAACCCCAATTACTAATTATTGATTCGATTCAGACAATTGCAAGTACTGCTGTAGATGGTGCACCTGGTGGGGTAACTCAAGTACGAGAAATTGCTGCTGCTCTAATTAGAATTGCCAAAGAACGTTCAATCACCTTAATTTTAGTTGGACATGTAACGAAAGATGGCTCAATTGCTGGGCCAAGATTGCTCGAGCATATTGTTGATGTTGTACTTAATTTTGAAGGTGAGCGCCATTCCAGACTGCGTTTGATTCGTGCTATTAAGAATCGTTTCGGAGCATCAGATGAAGTTGGCTGCTTTGATATGAATGAAAATGGAATTACTTCACTCCCCGATCCAACTGGTTTATTTACTACAAGACATAGTGAACCCGTTCCTGGAACT
>CAJAFH010000128.1 GCA_903939005.1 uncultured Actinomycetes bacterium
CACGACCTCAATGACCCTGCCGTCTGATGTGGTCGATAGCCAAACTGGCGAGGTTTACTTAACTTCCAAGTTTGATCCAGAAATCGCGCCAATCGAAGCTGCCCTCTTTAGCGAGCTATCTTCATCAGCCACAGTTTCAGCTTCAGCGATGTCTTTGGTTTCCTCAGCCAGTGCCAGCGTCGAACTAGCCCGCACCCCCGATGGCGCTCGCGAAGTTGCCAAAATTTTGATGGAAGAAAACTATGACTGGGGCGATAAGCAGTATGCCTGCCTAGATGACCTTTGGATAAAAGAGAGCCACTGGAACTACAAGGCCAGCAATAAGCGCACAGGTGCTCACGGAATTCCGCAAGCTCTGCCAGCTACCAAAATGGAATCGGTCGGAACTGACTGGCGTACCAACCCGGTAACTCAGATTTCTTGGGGCCTTCGCTATCTCGAAGTTCGCTATGAGACCCCGTGCAAAGCTTGGGCTAAATTCAAGCGCTCTAACTGGTACTAAGTAACGCCAGTTCTTAAGTAACTATTTCTTTTAATTAATCTAGCGTCCCATGCCAATTGTGATTGGCTTTGAAGTCTCGGCAAAGAAATCGCCACCCTTATCGTCGACCACAATGAAGGCCGGGAAATCTACAACATCGATTTTCCAAACAGCTTCCATGCCGAGTTCGGCGAAATCTAGAACTTCAACTTTCTTAATGCAATCTTGGGCAAGGCGAGCAGCCGGCCCACCGATTGAACCAAGATAGAAACCACCATGAGCCTTACAAGAATCAGTAACCGCCTTTGAGCGATTTCCTTTCGCCAACATAATCTTGGAACCACCGCGGCTCTGGAAATATTCAACGTAGGAATCCATACGACCAGCAGTTGTTGGACCGAAGGAACCCGATGCATAACCTTCGGGAGTCTTAGCTGGGCCAGCGTAATAGACCGCGAAATCACGTAAGTAATCTGGCATAGGTGCGCCTTGATCCATCATTTCCTTGATCTTGGCATGGGCAAGATCGCGGGCCACAACCAAAGTGCCAGTTAACGAGATGCGAGTCTTAAGTGGGTGCTTGGAAAGCTCGGCTAAGACATTTGCCATTGGTTGATTCAAATTAATATTTACCACGCCATCATTTAGATGTTCATCGGTGGTCTCGGGCAAGAAGTGGGCCGGCTCGCGCTCTAGCTCTTCAAGGAAAATGCCATCTTTAGTGATCTTGCCTTTTGCTTGGCGGTCAGCTGAACAAGAAACTGCGATCGCAATTGGCAGCGATGCACCATGTCGAGGCAGACGAACAACTCGAACATCGTGGCAGAAGTACTTGCCGCCAAATTGCGCGCCGATTCCAAGGGTGCGAGTTAGCTCTAGCACTTGCTGCTCTAGTTCTAAATCGCGGAAACCATGGCCAGTAGCGGCATCGCCCTTAGTTGGCAGTGAATCTAAGTACTTAGTACTAGCCAATTTCGCGGTCTTTACCGTGTGCTCGGCGCTAGTGCCGCCGATGACAATTGCTAAGTGATACGGCGGGCAAGCAGCTGTACCAATTGAACGCAACTTCTCATCGAGCCAAGTCATAAATGATTTCGGATTTAAGATCGCTTTGGTCTCTTGATAGAGGAATGATTTATTAGCGCTGCCGCCACCTTTAGCGATGAATAAGAAGTTGTATTCGTCGTAGTGATCGCTATCGGCATAGATTTCAATTTGGGCGGGCAAGTTATTGCCGGTGTTCTTTTCATCCCAAGTGGTAACAGGGGCCATCTGCGAATAACGAAGATTCAAATTTGTGTAGGCATCATAAATACCTTTTGAAATCGCAACTTCATCTTTGCTCTGGGTCAGCACGAATTGACCCTTCTTGCCCGAAACAATTGCAGTGCCAGTGTCTTGGCACATTGGCAAAATTCCACCAGCTGAGATGTTGGCATTTTTTAACAAGTCCAGGGCCACGAAGTGATCATTAGGCGATGCTTCAGGGTCTTTTAAAATATTTGCTAGTTGCTGTAAATGTTCTGCGCGCAGGTAATGTGAAATATCGTGGATCGCAGTGCTAGTTAATTTCTCAATGGCCTCTGGGGCGATCTCTAGGAACTCAAGTTCGCCAACTTTTAAAGTGCGCACACCTTCAGTTCCAAGCGAACGATATTTGGTGGTATCCGGCCCAACTGGCAACAGGTCGGAGTATGTGAATTCAGGAGACATTTGCGCACCTATTCGCTTGGCTTAACTGAATCTAACTTTGCCTTCGCCCCATCTAGCCATTCCTGGCAGATTTTCGCTAACTCTTCGCCGCGTTCCCATAACTTCAAGGAATCTTCGAGGGTAGCGCCACCAGTTTCTAGCGATGAAACAACTTGCGCCAGTTCATCACGCGCTGCTTCGTATGAGATCTTCTTATCTGCGGCCATGGCTTAAATCTACTGCCTGCTCTTTAACTTGTAACCATTGCGCTGGTCTCGCCTTGGGCCAGTCTAATTCGCAGCTTTTCGCCATCTGTAAGAGCGGCGCTATCACGGGCAATGCTGCCATCGGCTAATTGCACGACGGCGTAGCCACGATCAAGGGTGGCCTGTGGCGAAAGCGCACGAACTCGAGCCGTTACTTGTTGCAACTCTTCTTGGGCAATTGCCAGGCGGCCTTGGAAACTACGGATTGAACGATCGCGTAAGGAAGTAATTATTTCCAGTCGCGAAGTAATCATTACGGTTGGATCGCGCAGAACTGGGCGAGCTGCCAAGTTAGCAATCTTAGAATTTTCGAGTTCGATCATATTTCGCATAAAGCGGCTAGCGCGATCGCGCAGTTTTTCAATCAAATCG
>CAJAFH010000129.1 GCA_903939005.1 uncultured Actinomycetes bacterium
GTATTCCTTGCGCGCGCCATGATTAGAAACCCACGTTGGGCCATGGCTGCTGCCGAAGAGCTTAAGGAAATGATTAGTTGGCCAGCGCCGTTAGAGCGTGGCCGAACTTTTAAGGGTTAAGAAACTGAAATAACGTCAACGACGAAAATCAAAGTCTCATTTGGTCCGATCGGACCGCCACCGGCTGCGCCGTAACCAAGTTCAGCAGGGATAACTAGCAAGCGTCGTCCGCCCTCTTTCATTCCTGGAATACCTTGCTGCCAGCCGGCGATTACACCTGACAATGGAAACGTTGCAGGAGATCCGCCATCCCATGATGATTCAACAACTTGACCAGTTGACCAAGCCATCAACGTGTAATGAACCGTAAGAGTTGATGTTGCAACTGCTTCTTTGCCGGTACCAACGATGATGTCGTTGGTAACTAGCGTTGCTGGTGCTGCACCTTGTGGTGCACCGATTACTGGCTTGCTGCCAGCTTCACCTGAAACTGTTGGGTTAGTTGCTGTTGCATCGTTTGACACTGATTTAGCTCCACATCCGGTAAGTGTTGAAAGGGTTAACAAAATTGAAAGCGAAATTAAAGTTGCCTTCTTAGTACGAGTCATTATTCGTTTCCAATCTCTTTAATTAAGTCGAAGTCGCCGCCACCAAGTTGGCCTTGGGCACGGTAAAGCTCAAGCTTTGCACGAGTATCGGCAATATCTAAATTGCGCATAGTTAATTGACCGATGCGATCAGTTGGGCCAAAGGCAGCATCTTCGGTGCGTTCCATCGATAACTTATCTGGGTGATAGCTAAGTGCTGGGCCAGTTGTGTTAATAACTGAGAAATCATCGCCGCGACGTAAGCGGATAGTTACGGTGCCGGTAACGGCAGAAGCCACCCAGCGAGTTAGCGATTCGCGCAACATAAGTGCTTGTGGGTCAAACCAACGACCTTCATAAAGCAAGCGACCTAAGCGACGGCCTTCGGCGTGATAGTTAGCAATAGTGTCTTCATTATGAATCGCACTTATTAAGCGTTCATATGCGATAAATAGCAGTGCCATGCCTGGTGCTTCGTAGATGCCACGACTCTTGGCTTCGATAATTCGATTTTCAATCTGATCTGCCATTCCGAGTCCATGGCGACCACCAATTGCATTTGCTTCATTCATTAACGCAACAACATCGTCAATTCGTTTGCCGTTTATTGCAACTGGACGACCTTGAGCATATTCAATAGTGACATCTTCGGAATCAATCTTTACCGCAGGATCCCAGAACTTAACACCCATGATTGGTTGAACTAATTCAATTGAGGAATCAAGAAGCTCTAGGCTCTTAGCTTCATGGGTTGCGCCCAAGATATTGGCATCAGTTGAATAAGCCTTTTCAGTGCTATCGCGATAAGGCAAGTTGTTAGCAACTAACCATTCCGACATTTCCTTACGGCCACCAAGTTCGGTAACGAAATCGGTATCTAGCCAAGGCTTATAGATTTTTAGATTTGGATTAGCCAGTAGTCCGTAGCGATAGAAGCGCTCAATGTCGTTACCTTTATAGGTAGAACCATCGCCCCAAATTGAAACTGAATCTTGCAACATCGCACGCACCAAAAGTGTGCCGGTAACTGCGCGACCAAGTGGCGTGGTGTTGAAATATTGTTTTCCGCCAGAGCGAATATGGAAAGCACCGCAAGCAATTGCAGCTAAACCTTCTTCAACTAGCGCGGTCTTGCAATCAAC
>CAJAFH010000130.1 GCA_903939005.1 uncultured Actinomycetes bacterium
AATGAAGGTCACGAAGTTGAAATCGAAGCATTCGATCCAACTCAATACGGAATGGCTGCTCGTTACGATGCTGAAGGAAACTTCATCTATCCAGAAGGTTTCGACGCAGATACTCAAGAGTGGAAGCCTGGCTATGACACTCAGCGCATTGAGTGGGAAGCACAATATGCTCTCGCACAAGAGCGCTTCTTAGCTCACAAGAAGCAGAAGTCCGAGGCAAAGGCAGCCGATGCTGCTGCTGAACCAGCTGCTGACGCTTCTTCTGATTCTGCAACTTCATACACTTCAGAGACACCATCAGCTGAAGTAACAACTGAGTCTGCTGAATAACTTAGCTTCTAGTTAGCAGTTAGTAATCTCGATGTTAATCGTGGCCCTAACTGGTGGAATTGGCTCTGGGAAATCCCATGTGGCCAAGTATTTCCATCAGTTAGGGTCTTACGTTTTTGATGCTGACCAATTAGCTCGCGTTGCCATTGAACGAGGCAGTAAAGGTTTTGACGAAGTAGTTACAACCTTTGGCGATCAGATTCTTAGAGATGGCGATATTGATCGTCGCAAGTTAGGTGAGATCATTTTTAGTGATCCAACTGCCAAGCTTAAGTTAGAAGCGATCGTGCATCCCGAAGTGCAACGGCTATTTGAAGAAGCCAAGAAGTCACTGCCAATGGATGCAATCGTGATTTATGAGATTCCATTGTTAGCTGAATCAAACTCTCGTAGCCGCTTTGATTATGCAATAACCGTTGAATCTGATGTTGAGACTCGAACCAACCGTTTGAAAGAGCGCGGGCTAGCAAGCCATGAAATAGTTGGCCGTATGGCAGCCCAAGCATCACGCGAAGATCGAGTTTCTCACTGCGATTTAGTAATTGAAAATAATGGTGATGAGGACGCACTTTTGCGCCAAGTAGAAGAGATTTGGCAGAGCGTACTTCTGCCACTAGCTAAGAACTACAGTAAATAAATGCGCCCGGTCAGCGACCTGCAGCGCAAAGTAAGCCCCTTTCAAGTCATCAGTGATTATGTGCCAGCTGGCGATCAGCCAGTTGCGATTGAAGAAATTGCCCGTCGCATCAATGATGGCGTACAAGATGTAGTTCTACTGGGCGCAACCGGTACCGGTAAATCAGCTACGACTGCTTGGTTAATTGAGAAGTTACAGCGACCAACTTTGGTTTTAGCGCCAAATAAACTTCTGGCGGCGCAGTTAGCTAATGAATTCAAAGAATTGCTACCGAATAATGCCGTTGAATACTTCGTTTCGTATTACGACTACTACCAACCAGAAGCTTATGTGCCGCAAACCGATACTTTTATTGAAAAAGACTCCAGCGTTAACGATGAAGTAGAGCGGTTGCGTCACTCGGCAACTAACTCGCTACTTACTAGGCGCGATGTAATTGTGGTCGCCACAGTTTCTTGTATTTACGGCCTTGGTACGCCACAAGAGTATGTAGATCGCATGATTCAGTTAAAGGTGGGCGATGAAATAGATCGCAATACTTTGTTGCGCCGATTCGTGGATGTTCAGTACAAACGAAACGATATGGCCTTTGAACGTGGCACTTTCCGAGTGCGCGGCGACACCATCGAGATTATTCCGATGTATGAAGAGTTAGCTCTACGCATCGAAATGTTTGGTGATGAGATCGAGCGAATCACAACGTTACATCCGTTAACTGGCGAGATCATTCGCGAAGAGACTGAAATGTATGTTTTCCCAGCGACTCACTATGCCGCTGGCCCAGAGACCATTAAACGTGCGATCGCCGATATTGAGGCCGAGCTAGCTGTTCAGTTAGAAGTTTTTGAACGCCAAGGCAAATTACTTGAAGCTCAGCGTTTGCGTATGCGTACAACTTTTGATCTTGAAATGATGGCGCAACTGGGCTTTTGCTCCGGTATCGAGAACTATTCACGACATCTCGATGGCCGCACTACAGGTTCAGCTCCACACTGTTTGCTCGATTATTTCCCTGAAGATTTCTTACTCGTAATCGATGAAAGCCACGTAACAGTGCCGCAGATTGGCGCCATGTTTGAAGGCGATGCCTCACGTAAACGAACCCTGGTTGAACACGGTTTCCGGCTACCAAGTGCGCTTGATAATCGCCCGTTACGTTGGAATGAATTCTTAGAACGAGTTGGCCAGAAAGTATTTCTATCGGCAACACCTGGCCCATATGAGCTAACTAAAGTTGAAAACGATGTGGTTGAACAAGTTATTCGCCCAACCGGTTTAG
>CAJAFH010000131.1 GCA_903939005.1 uncultured Actinomycetes bacterium
CTCTCGGTGAATCTGTTTCTGAAGGCACTGTTACACGTTGGTTAAAGAATGTTGGCGACTCCGTTGCAGTTGATGAAGCGCTACTTGAAGTTTCTACTGACAAAGTTGATACTGAAATTCCTTCACCTGTTGCTGGCATCTTGCTCGCAATTGATGTTCCGATCGACACCACTGTTGCAGTAGGTGCCCGTTTAGCTTTAATCGGTGCATCTGGTTCTGCACCAGTTGCTGCTCCAGTAGTTGCAGCGGTTGTGACTCCCCCACCTGCTGCGCCAGTCGTAGCCGCGCCGGTAGTTGCTGCACCTGCTGCGCCGGTTGCAGTTTCAGCACCTATTTCACAACCAGCTGATGCTTATGTAACTCCACTTGTTCGCAAGTTAGCTTCTGAACTTGGTGTAAACCTTGCCTCTGTTAAGGGCACCGGTATTGGTGGCCGAATTCGTCGTGAAGATGTCGAACTTGCAGCTCCTAAGAAATCTGCGCCAGTTGCAGCCGCACCAGTCAGTTCAGCTCCTCGCACATCAGCGCCAGCTATTGCGGTATCGCCTCTTCGCGGAACCACTGTGACAATGTCACGTCTGCGCAAAGTTATCGCAGCTCGCATGGTTGAATCGCTACAGGTTAGCGCGCAGTTAACAACTGTTATCGAAGTTGATGTTACAAAGATTGCTCGTCTGCGCGATAAGTCAAAAGCAAGTTTTGAAGCACGTGAAGGCGTCAAGCTTTCCTTCCTTCCATTCTTCGCGGTTGCAACTTGCGAGGCGCTGAAGCAGCACCCAGTTCTTAACTCATCTGTCGAAGGTGACCAAATTACTTATCATGGTGCTGAGCATCTTGGTATCGCAGTTGATACTGAGCGCGGTTTATTAGTGCCAGTTATTTCCAATGCTGGCGATCTAAATATGGGTGGCATTGCTCGTAAGATTTCAGATCTTGCTGCACGCACTCGCGATAACAAAGTAACTCCCGATGAACTCGGCGGCGGAACTTTCACTCTTACTAACACTGGCAGCCGTGCGCACTATTTGATACCCCAATCATTAACCAACCACAGGTTGCGATTTTGGGCCTAGGTGCAATCGTTAAGCGTCCGATGGTTGTTCGCGGTGAAGATGGCGGCGAAACTATTGCGATTCGTTCAATGGTCTACCTTGGTCTCTCATACGATCATCGGGTTGTCGATGGCGCAGATGCAGCACGCTTCTTAGTGACTTTGAAGGAACGCCTAGAAGGTGGCGCTTTCGAATCAGACTTAGGACTTTAATTTGCTGCCGCCACAACGAATTGCCGTCACTGGCGCATCTGGCCTGATCGGTAGTTCTTTAGTTGGTTATCTGAAGTCACAAGGTCATACAGTTCAGCGCTTAGTTAGGCGTCCCGCAGTCTCGAGTGAGGAAATCACTTGGGATCCAATTGCTGGCACGGTTGATATGGAAGCTCTAGCTGGAATTGATGCAGTAATTCACTTAGCTGGTGCCGGTGTTAGCGATAAGCGATGGACCAAGAAATATAAGAGCGAGATTCTAAATTCACGTTTACTCGGCACAACGACAATTGCAAAAGCAGTCGCGATCGTTAAGCCACAAGTATTTATTTCAGCAAGTGCTATTGGTTGGTATGGCGAGAGCGGTAATCGCGCCGTAATTGAAAGCGATCGAGTTGGTGATGATTTCTTAGCAGCCGTTTGCCGTGAATGGGAATCTGCGGCAGACCTTGCTGGCGATGTGCGAACCGTAAAACTTCGTACCGGTTTAGTGCTTGACCCAACTGGTGGCGCATTAGGCAAGATGTTGCCGATCTTTCGCTTTGGTTTAGGTGGCAAACTCAGTAACGGTAAGCAATGGTGGTCTTGGATTACTTTGCACGACCAGATCCGGGCGATTGCCTTTTTATTGGAGAATAAGGTTTCTGGTCCAGTTAATTTAACTTCACCTAACCCAGTTACTAATTCTGAATTTACAGCGGGTCTGGCTCGTGCGATGCACCGTCCGGCACTTTTCCCAGTTCCAGCTATTGCGCTAAAAATAGTGTTGGGCGGTTTCTCAGCTGAAGTGCTTGGTTCAAAGAAAGTTATGCCACAGGTACTTACCGAAGCTGGCTTTACTTTCGATTACCCACATATTTCATCAGCGCTCGAAAAGTTAGTTGATTAATTAGCCAACACTGCCATTGCCGCTAATCGTCCGGATTTAAGTGCCCCATTTTGCGAAGGACCAACTTGTCCATCCCCTGCCAAATAAATTCCCTCGCGTATGCGACTTTCAATTGGCTGTGTTATTCGCTTAGAACCTATTGGAAGCGCTGCCGGAATTTCATACTTAGCGATTAACTCCCAATCGCGATTATCGCAGTTATACAACGTTGCTAAATGTCGGCGAACTTCAGATTCAGTAACGCCAACATCGGTGGTAGAAGAAACTAAGTTCTTGCCTGTTGGTGCGTATTCAGGAATGAAATTTGAGATTACTAAAGTATTAATGACAGCGCCTCTGTTTTGGCCGTCGACAATGAGTTGGCCATGTGAGACCGGAGCTTTCGGGGCGCTGTGATACCAAGTTGTGCAGCCAGCAAGTTTGGTCACTGATGTCTGATCAAGTAACTGTGCTGAAGTAGTGCTATCGGTTGCCACAATAATTTCATTTGCCGAAATGTGACCTTCGGAAGTAGCAACAAGTCCGGGCTTAATCGAATTTACAGTTACTCCCAACCTAAGATCGTTAATTTCATTAGCCATTGACTTAGATAGCGCACCGACCCCACCGCTTGGCAACCCAGGCTTTCCACCAATAAAGGTCTTAATAATTTCTAGCCCCGTATCAGCCGAGACATTTGATAAGTCGGTTAGGTAAACGCCGCGCAGGAAAGGCCGAAGCGCCCGGTCAAATGTTTTGCCTAAACCAGCACTGACTAAATATTCCGCAATCGATTGATCAGCCTTTGGCTTGCCCAGAATTGCTCTAGTCACCGCTAATTTTTCAAAGACAGATCCAGTAGCTAAATCAAAGGCTGCGAAGGGATACCGACGCGGATCCCCCAATCGATGTAACTCTTCATCAATTGCTACATTTATCGCCCGATCCGCAAATCTAAAATCTAATTTGTCCAAGACCTTTAAAGTTACTAATTCAGGATACTTGGCATTAATCAGTTGAAAGCCGCGATCGCAGGTGAAGCCATCGATGGAATCAGTTTGCACTCGTCCGCCAGCTCGCTCCGCGGCTTCCAGCAAGACAACTTCGCGACCAGCCTTCTGCAATTGAATAGCGGCGTTCATGCCCGCTAATCCAGCGCCAATTACTACAACCGGATTACTCACGAAAATTCAGTTCGCGCGCTTTATCTATAATTGTTGCGACGGCAATTATTTCATCCTTACTGACAGGCCATTGATTTGTGCCCGCGATAGCGCCAGCGACTAAAGCGTAAAAGCGAGCATAGTTTCCATCTTCAACTTTTAGATCACTAACTAAATCGCCCCGAATTATTCGAGCTTCTGACTTAGTTGAAACATCCCACTTGCCATCGTGCGGTACTTTGCCGGCTCGCAATAGCGCTTCCTGCGGGTCAAGTTCGCCAATAACCAATGCTCCGTTTGTTCCCATCAGTCGGATACGCGGTCCGGGAGCTCCGACAATGGAACTGGTCGAAAGATAGGAATCAACCCCGCTGTCATGTTTTAGGACTAAAACCACATCATCATCAGATGCGCCACGGATACTGCGCACACTTGCTGAAATCAATTCAGCTGGGCCAAACCAATCAAGTGCTGTTGAAACTAAATGTGATTGCAGATCAAGGAGTAATCCCCCACCTTCTTCGGCACTGCTTTGCTCGCGCCAAGATTGCGCAGCTAAATCAGGGCGGTAACGTTCAAAGCGGGAATCGATTCGAAAAACTTTTCCGATTTCGTTATCTTGAATAACTCGTTTGATAGTCAGCGAATCTGAATCGAAAAGGCGATTATAAAAAGCAGTTACCGGAACACCGGTGTCATCAGATGCTTTTAGAATTTCCAGAGTTTCAGTCAAATTTCGGCCCATTGGCTTATCAACGACTGTAGGAACTCCTGCATGCAGTGCAGCGATGGCTTGCTCAACATGAACTGAATTAACTGATGCGATGACAACGAGATCCAAGTCATGTGCCAGAAGTTCTGACATTTCCGAGACGACGATCGCATCTGGAAAATCGGTATGCACATGATCAATTCGTTCTGAGTTTGTAGTTAGAACTACCACTAACTCAAGGCCGCAACCTTTAAATAGTGGAGCGTGAAAAGTACGGCCAGCTAAACCGTAACCAGCCAGACCTACTCGTAGTGCCATGAAAACTCCGAGCTAATAACTAGTCAACTGATTTAGATAACTTAGATGGCCACCATACCTTAGGGCCGATTTCATGGACCAGAGCTGGCACGAGAATCGAACGCACAATGATGGTGTCTAGGAGAACTCCGAATGCAACAGCAAAGCCGAGTTCGGCCAGGAACACTAGAGGCAGAATGCCTAGTACGCCAAAGGTTGCAGCTAACACAATGCCAGCAGAAGTAATGACCGAACCAGTAACAGTTAGCCCCTTGATGACGCCTTTTCGAGTACCCAACTTGCCCGCTTCTTCGCGCACGCGAGTCATTAGGAAGATGTTGTAATCAATGCCGAGTGCAACCAAGAAGATGAAAGCAAACAATGGGAATGACGCATCTCCTCCGGCAAAGCCAAAGATGTGATTGAACACGAGCGCACAAACTCCAAGTGTTGCAAAGTAGGAAAGAACTACTGTTCCAAGTAACAACACGGCGCTTACGAGGCTGCGAAGTAGTAGACCCAAAATTATGGTGATCAAAAGCAGTACTACGGGAATCACTGTTCGATTATCGTGACGAGCCGCAACATCAGTATCAAAGAAGACCGCTGTTGTGCCACCTACTACGATTGATTTATCAACGCTCTTAACTGCCTCGCGGATAGCTGGAATTCGATCGCGTGATTCTCTTGAATCTGGCGCTGTCGAAAGCGTGACATTTAGAATTGAAAGCCCATTCTTTACGATCACTCCGCCAGCATTCGCTTCAGGGGCTACCGCAGTAACGCCTTCGACGCTTTCTAATTTGGCCGAAACAGCGGGGATGAGTTCATTCTTTAAAATAACCTTGGTTGGATCTCCTTCGCCACCGGGGAAATGGTTCAGCAGCAATTTTTGACCAACTACAGATTCTGGATTTCCAGTAAAGCTTTCCGAAGTTGAAAGTCCATCAGTTTTTAGCGTCGTTGAGAATCCAGCCAACACAACTAGCAAAAGTCCAGTAAAGACCCAAGCTCTACGTGGTCTGCGCTCGACTAAATTTCCTACCTTCGCCCAAGTGCCAGTTAATTGACTATCAACATCATCAAAACGTGGAATTCGTGGCCAGAAAATCCAGCGACCAAATAGAACCAGAAAAGCCGGCAGTAATGTGACCATAGTAATTACCGCAACAACAACACCGATGGCACCAATTGGGCCAAGTCCGCGGTTGCCTGATAAATCACTTAGCAATAGAACTAATAGACCTAAAGCAACAGTTGATCCTGAAGCCACGATCGGTTCGAAGGTGCCTCTATAAGCTGCTCGCATTGCGGCAACTGGTTTTGCATGATGGTGCAGTTCTTCTCGATATCTAGAAATTAGAAGTAACGCATAATCGGTACCGGCACCTAACACCAGCACTGAGAGGATTCCTTGCGATTGGCCATTCACATCAATAACGTCATTTTTGGCCAGCAAATAAATAATTCCACCCGCGGTAGAGAGTGCGAAAACGGCTGAAAGTAACGGCAGAAACCACAAAATTGGTGAGCGATAAACAATAATCAAAATAAATGCGACAACACCAAGTGTTGTTAATAGTAGGGTTGAATCAAGATCTCCGAATGCACCGAATAGATCACCGATTAAGCCACCGGCTCCAGTTACATATGAATCAAAGCCAAGGTCTTTA
>CAJAFH010000132.1 GCA_903939005.1 uncultured Actinomycetes bacterium
CTTAAAGCCACATCAACGTGCTCAGGCCGGTATCGCTCGCACCTTCCAAACTTCAAGTATTTTCCCATTTTTATCTTTGCTAGAAAATGTTCGAATTGCAGCCCAAGTCGCCGACGGTTCTTCGATGAATCTGACTAAGAGCGCTGATAAATACAAGGATGTTCTCTACCGGGCATCAGCTTGTCTTGAGCAAGTTGGCTTACTTAGCAAAGGCGCACTATTCGCCGGTGCTCTCTCCCATGGCGATAAGCGTCGGCTAGAGATTGCGATTGTTTTAGCATCGAAATCAGATGTTGTTCTACTGGATGAGCCAATGGCTGGCATGAGCGTTGAAAATATCCCAGCGCTAGTAGAAATTATTCGCTCGCTAGCAACCGTTCACAAGAAGACAGTGCTAATCGTTGAACACCACATGGAAGTTATCTTGGGGCTAGCTGATCGCATTGCCGTTCTTAACTACGGTGAATTACTCACAATCGATACCCCCCAAAATGTTATGGATAATCCAACAGTGCCGAGCGCTTATTTATGGGCCGAACTATGAGTTCGCTAGAGGTAAAAGATCTTCATGTAACCATTAATGGTTCGCATATCCTGCAAGGCGTTAATTTCTTTGTGCCCGAGAACAAAGTAACTGCGCTATTGGGCCGCAACGGTGTTGGTAAATCCACCACGTTAAAGGCGATCATGGGCTTAAACCCAGGCACTGGCAGCATCAAATTTGGTGGTACCGAGATTGTTGCAATGCCAACCCACAAGATCGTGCAAATGGGTATGGGCTATGTGCCAGAAGATCGTGAGATTTTCGCTAGTTTAACTGTTAAAGAAAATCTTTCACTGGCTGCTCGTGATGCCGAACCTAATTACGAACTGGTTTATTCACTATTTCCGGAACTTCTTACTCGTACCAGCCAGCGCGCTGGCACTCTCTCTGGTGGCCAGCAGCAAATGGTTGCAATTGCGCGCGCACTTCTAAATCAAAACAAGATCTTGGTGATCGATGAGCCAACTAAAGGTTTAGCGCCAAAATTAGTAACTGAAGTTGCCAATGCGCTAGCTCATGTTGCCGACCATTCAACGATGTTGATCGTTGAACAAAATTTGGCGCTAGTTAAAGCCATCGCACAGAACATCATTGTGATGGATCAAGGCAAAGTTGTATTTGAGGGCGGGCCAGAGAATTTACAAGATGAATCATTTGTTAAATCGATGCTGGGCGTAAGCGGGGGTCATAAGTAAATGAGTACTTTCATACTGATCCTAATTACTGGCGTTGGTCTCGGCGCTTTGTACTTCTTGGTTGCCTCAGGCCTTTCACTCATTTATGGCTTAATGGGTGTTCTTAACTTTGCTCATGGTGCGTTCCTAACAATCGGGGCATTTACTGGGCTATGGATTTCTACCAAAGTTTTCCCAAATCCAACTACTTGGACTTTTATTGCGGCGATGATTGCTGGCGGTATCGCAGCAGGGCTATTCGCACTGCTCATGGAGCAGCTAGTAATTACTCGCTTGTATAACCGACACATAGACCAAGCTCTGGTGACGGTTGGTGTGGGATTAGTTGTTACCGCACTTCTAGCTGGCTGGTTCGGCAGCGATGCCCGCTTATTCCCGACTCCGCTTTGGTTTATGAAAGCTGTGACGATTGGCGAAGCGATCATTCCAATAGATAGATTCATCTACATCGGAGTTGCCACAATCTTGCTAATTGCGATGCTAAGTATCTTGAGATTCACCCGCATCGGTTTAATTATTCGCGCTGGTGTTGAAAATCGCTCAATGGTTTCGGCCCTTGGAATTAATGTGCGTTTAGCTTTTAGCACTGTGTTTTTCATTGGTGGTTTTGCTGCCGGTGTTGGTGGCGTGCTTATTTCAGTGTTTTCTTACGGTGTAACGCCTCAAATGGGCGGATCTTGGCTTATTTACGGCTTCATCGTTGTAGTAGTTGGCGGCATGGGCTCAGTTACCGGTAGCGCAATCGCTGCCATGTTAATCGGCGTTACCAACCAATTCGCAAATTACTATCTAACTGGTTTAGGTGACTTTGTAGTTGTCATCATCCTGGCTGCCGTCCTTCTTACCAAACCTTCAGGATTGCTCGGAAAGGTTAACAACTAATTATGTTACGTTGGAAATATTCCCGCCCGTTGCTAATTGCAATGACCGCAATTTTTGCCATCTTGCCGTTTGCTGGCGATAACCCACTTTCTAAAGCTGGCTTGCAGCAGACGATGGCCGTTGCTTTCCTCTATGGCGCCCTCGCGCTAACTTATGACTTACTTTTTGGTTTCACAGGTTTGCTTTCATTCGGCCATGCAATCTATTTTGCTAGCGGTATTTATGTAACTGCAATTTTAGTTAATGACTTTAATGTCAACTTATACCTAGCCGTTCTTTGCTCAATTATTTTCACCGCGATTTTGGCCGCTTTAACTGGTGCTGCTTCATTGCGCACTACTGGCATCACTTTCGCCATGGTTACTTTGGCATTTGGCCAAGCCGGACACGTTTTCATTAGCCGAGATTTTGGTGGCTTTACAAATGGTGATGATGGCCTACCTATTAATGCCGAACGAGTACCTGATTTCTTTATTGGTGTTGTAAACACTAAATATCTTTATCTTCTTGCCCTTGGTATTTTGGTATTCATCTACTTTGCGGCTTGGTGGATTACTGAAAGCTCAGCTGGTCGAGTATTTGCCGCCCTTCGCGATAACGAGCAACGAGTCTCCGTCCTTGGCTTAAATCCAAATCGCTTTAAGCTTCTTTCTTTCGTGCTATCAGCTGCTATGGCTGCGCTAATTGGCGCTGCGATGTTAATTGTTAGTGGTTCTGGTTCGCCTCGCTATGCAGATGCAGGTACCACCATTGCGCTTTTGTTAATGGTTATTCTGGGCGGTCCGGTTACCCGCTGGGGCGCAGTACTTGGTGGCATCGTTTACTCAGTTCTAAGCACTCGCTTAAATGTGCTGAGCGAAGGTTC
>CAJAFH010000133.1 GCA_903939005.1 uncultured Actinomycetes bacterium
CAAGCGTCAACTAACACATCCGGATTACGAGATGGTGCCCGATGGCAGCGATGTTGATGATGCAGTCGCACAATTTGCGGGCAAGTTTCTGCCGATTTATTCTGCCACCGCAAAATTACCTTCCTGGAAAATTGCAAAATGCATTGAGTTAGCCATTGACTCACTCGATGAAGTGCCAGATCCGCTACCGAACTACTTACGCGAACGCATGGGTTACCCAACGCTGCGAGACGCACTAATTAACTTACATAAACCAACCGATTTAGATTTAGCTGATCTGGCCCGCGAGCGATTAACGTTCGATGAAGCATTCTTATTGCAGCTATTACTAGTGAAGCGACGTGCTGCAGCCCGAGCACTAACTGCAACTGCGCGACCTATTCGCAGCGGTGGTCTACTTGAAGCTTTCGATAAGTCACTGCCATTTAAGTTAACTGGTGGTCAATTGGCGGTTGCAAAAGAAATTGAAGCAGATTTAGCTGCCGGTCACCCGATGCATCGTTTGCTACAAGGCGAAGTAGGTTCAGGTAAAACAATCGTTGCGCTTAGAGCGATGCTCGCCGTAGTTGATAGCGGGGGACAAGCCGCACTACTAGCGCCGACTGAAGTTTTAGCCGCCCAACATTTACGAACGATCGAAAAGTTGTTGGGGCCGTTAGCACTTGGTGGTCAATTAGGAAGCGCCGAAAATGCAACGCAAATCACTTTGCTAACTGGATCGCAAAGTGCTGCTGCTCGTAAAGAAGCGCTCGCGCTTGCAGCATCAGGGGATGCTGGAATTGTTATTGGAACACACGCTTTACTGAGTCAAGCGGTTCAGTTCAATGACCTTGGTTTAATTGTGGTTGATGAGCAACATCGCTTTGGTGTTGAGCAACGCGATGCTTTAAAAACTAAAGCTAAGTTACCGCCACACTTATTGGTTATGACTGCGACTCCAATTCCGCGAACTGTTGCGATGACTGTGTTCGGCGACTTGGATGTTTCAACACTGCGCGAATTACCACTAGGCAGGTCGCCAATTTCCACGCACGTGATTCCAGTTTTAGAAAAGCCAACACATTTAGAACGCGCGTGGTCTCGGATTAAAGAAGATGTAGCAAACGGACATCAGGCTTACATAGTTGCGCCTCGCATTAGCGCCGGTACGCCGGAAGATGCTGATTTAGATTTTCTTTATGGCGAAGAGAGCAAGAGCATGGCAAGTGTTGAAGAACTTGCGCCAGAGCTTCACGGCGGCGCGTTAAAGGGACTCAAGCTAGCTCCGCTGCATGGTCGCCAAACTAGTGAGCTCAAAGAGGCCACAATGAAAGCATTTGCTGCCGGCGAGATTGATGTTCTGGTTTCAACAACAGTGATTGAAGTTGGCGTTGACGTGCCAAATGCCACGGTAATGGTGATCATGGATGCTGATCGATTTGGTGTCTCTCAATTACATCAATTACGTGGTCGTATTGGCCGCGGAAGCGCAGCAGGTTTATGTCTACTAGTAACTGGCGCTGAACCCGAAACTCCAGCACGAGTGCGTTTAGATGCAGTCGCAGCGACGCAAGATGGCTTTGAACTCTCGCGCATCGACCTTGAACAACGTCGCGAAGGCGATGTAATGGGAGCTTCGCAATCTGGCGCTAAATCAAAGTTGCGGCTGCTTCGAGTTCTGCGCGATGAAGCCATGATTGAGAGCGCTCGTGATGAAGCCACAGCTCTGATTGAACAAGACCCGGCTTTGAGTTATGAAAGTGAATTAGCTAAGGCGCTGGCTCAATTAGAATCAGATACTGCCAGTGAATTCATTGATCGGGGATAGTTAGTTATGCGAATTATTGCAGGCGTAGCAAAAGGGCGGCCATTGGCAAGTGTTGCCGATGCAACTCGACCAACTTCAGATCGGGCACGCGAAGCAATTTTCTCATCGCTAACTTCTGAGTTCGGTGAATTCACCGGCTTGAATTTCTTAGATCTATTCGCTGGTAGTGGCGCAATAGGTTTAGAAGCACAATCACGAGGTGCCTCAGTTGTGCATGCAGTGGAGAAAGACTTTGGTGCGCAAAGAACAATTAACGCAAATATTGAAATTGTCGCCGCAGCAAAGCCGGCTGGAAAGTTTCAGCTATTTGCTATGAACACTGAGCAGTTTGTTAAAGTTCCAGCAAAGATTAAATACGAAATTGTTTATATCGACCCACCTTATGATTATTCAAATAGTGATCTCGAGGAAGTGCTAAGCAATTTACATCTTGGCGATTTCTTAAGTGATGATGCACTTATCGCAGTTGAGCGAACCAGCCGTTCAAAAGAGCCAGTCTGGCCGATCGGATATGAACTGGCGCGCAGCAAGAATTACGGGCAAGCCACAATTTATTATTTAAACCACGCGTGAAAATGGCTTACTTCGCAATACCTTGCTAGCGTTTACCTTATGAAACGCGCTGTGTGCCCAGGATCATTTGATCCCATCACTTATGGACATCTCGACATCATTGGACGTGCCAGTGCGCAATTTGATGAAGTCGTAGTTGCTGTCGGCAACAACCGAGCCAAAGAAGGTTATTTCACGGTCGAAGAGCGCATGTCTATGATCGCCGAAACAACAGCCAAGTTTGGCAATGTGAAGGTTGATTCTTGGAAAGGCTTACTTGGCGAGTATTGCA
>CAJAFH010000134.1 GCA_903939005.1 uncultured Actinomycetes bacterium
CGACGCTCGCCCCATACCGACATAAGTGTTAGCAGTACGCATAAAGCAAAGACCAATACGGCTTTTACAGCGATAAGCCAGCCTGGATCGCCTGCGATTAATTGAGCATTTGTCATGCTTTCACCACCGTAACTACTGAGTTATGCGCGACTCCTAAATTGGCAAGCAGTTGTGAACCGGCAGAGTTGCGCGGCGCCCACACTGCATCGTCATGAATATTTTCAACCAGGGCTGACAACATGACCCAGCCATTTCCATTTGCAATTTTTAGTAGATCACCATCGACAGCGCCAAGGGCAGCTGCACGCTTTGGTGAAATTACGGCAACTGTGCGACGAGCAGTACCGGCTAGATTTTCTTCACCCTTTTGCAGAGTTCCGAGATCAAGCAAGCGACGCCAAGAAGTTAGTACAGCCTGATCGCCCGTTACTGAATGCGCACTCGCTGCTGAAACATTTGGCGTGGCAACAGTTGTGCCATCCCAGTTTCCGATGGTGGCGATTTCTTTTGCTGCGTTAGCAACTGTGCCAAGTGAAATGGAATGACCCATCTCATCAGAAATCATCGAAAGGATTCTTAAGTCGCTGCGGTTTAGTGAATCAACAGCCGTTTCAAATGCACGAGCGCGGCCTTCCCAGTTCAAGAATGATCCACTCTTTTCCGTAATTGCCGCAACCGGCAGAATCACATCGGCGTACTTGGTTACTTCGCTATTAGCGATTTCGAGAGATACTACGAATGCTTTCTTTAGCGCAGCAACTGTTGCATCTGGGTTTGGTCCATCAAGTGGATCAACGCCACCAACTAACAGTGCAGAGATCTTTCCACTATTAACGTCGCTAACAATTTGATCAGCACTACGGCCGATCTCACTTGGCAGTGAATCAACGTTCCAGAGAGAAGCAATATCAACTCGAGCTGCGGCATCAGATACTGGGCGACCACCAGGCAATAAATTACCAATGGCACCTGCTGCTAGTGCTCCTCGTTCGCCTGCGCGACGTGGAATCCAAGCCAATTTTGCACCAGAGCGATCAGCTAAAGCTGCTGTAGCGCTTAATAAACCAGCGCTTTCAGCTGCGCGCTCGCCTACCAAAATAACTGACTTATTAGTTAACTCTTGAGCAACAACTGCCGCTGCCTCTTGGCCCGGCTGCACACAAACGAAATTAGCGCTTAGCTTTTCAACCGCAATTGATTCTTTGCTGCCGATTGAAGTTACCTTCAGAGCGCGCTTCTTGAATTGCTTGTTGATACGCAAGAAAACAATTGGTGATTCTTCTTCAGGTTCAAACCCAACTAGCAGAACATGATCAGCCTTATCAATATCGCGATAAGTAGTTGAGTTGTTAACTACGCGAGCTGCCAAGAATTCACGTTCTTCATCGGATGAAATTCGGGAACGGAAATCAATATCGTTTGTGCCAAGTGCTACGCGAGCAAACTTGCTGTAACCGTAAGCATCTTCATAGGTTGTGCGGCCACCAACGAGAACTGCGGCGCCACGACTCAAACCAGCAGCGGCTGCCGAAATTGCTTCGGGCCAAGAGGCAGTAACTAGTTCGCCATTTTCATTTCGAACTTGTGGCACAGTTAAACGATCTGCCGCGGTTACATACTTAAATGCCCAGCGACCCTTGTCACAGTTCCACTCTTCATTAACTTCAGCATCATCGCCAGCTAAACGACGAAGCGTCTTGCCGCGACGAACATCGGTACGAAGATCGCAACCTGATGCGCAATGCTCGCAAGCAGATGGCGTTGAAACTAAATCAAATGGACGAGCACGGAAACGGTATGAAGTTCCGGTGAGTGCGCCTACTGGGCAGATTTGAACTGTGTTGCCAGAGAAATAAGATTTAAATGGATCTTCTTCATAAATTCCAACTTGTTGTAGTGCGCCACGTTCATTCAAAGTAATAAATGGATCGCTGGCAATTTGATCAGAGAAACGAGTACAGCGAGCACAAAGCACACAACGTTCGCGATCGAGTAATACTGAAGATGAGATTGCCACTGGCTTTTCGAATGTGCGCTTTACGCCATCTAGGCGCATCTCGGGATTTCCATTGCTCATTGCTTGGTTCTGCAATGGACACTCGCCACCCTTGTCGCAAACTGGGCAATCAAGCGGGTGGTTAGCTAGCAATAGCTCCATCACACCTTTTTGCGCTTTGTCGGCAACTGGTGAAGTTAATTGGGTTTTAACAATCATGCCTGGTTCAACTGGAATTGTGCATGATGCTTGTGGCTTTGGAAATGCGCGGCCATTAATTTCGATATCAACTAAACATTGACGACAAGCGCCAACTGGATCAAGTAATGGGTGATCGCAGAAACGTGGAATCTGAATTCCTAGTTTTTCAGCGGCACGAATCACTAAAGTTCCTTTTGGAACAGTTACTTCAAAGCCATCAATTACTAAGGTGATTTGCTCAACGATTACATCGGTATCTGGAGTCACTATGCATCAGCTCCTTCAAATAGCGTGCTGGCAATTGGATCAAATGGGCAAGCGCCATTTGTTACGTGAGCGATGTATTCGTCGCGGAAATATTTAATTGAAGAAGTAATTGGGCTAGTTGCACCATCGCCAAGTGCGCAGAAAGAACGCCCCATGATGTTGTCGCAAAGATCTAACAACTTCGCTAGATCTGCCTCTGAACCTTTACCGTCTTCAAGATCGCGCAGAATCTGTACTAACCACCAAGTGCCTTCGCGGCATGGGGTGCATTTTCCGCAAGATTCATGCTTGTAGAACTCAGTCCAACGAAGTACCGCGCGAACTACGCAAGTAGTTTCATCAAAAATCTGTAACGCTTTAGTGCCCAGCATTGAACCCGCACCAGCTACACCTTCGTAATCAAGTGGCACATCTAAATGTTCATCAGTAAATAACGGCGTTGATGATCCACCAGGAGTCCAGAACTTTAATTTGTGTCCTTTGCGCATTCCGCCCGATAGTTCAAGGATTTCGCGCAGCGTGATTCCAAGTGGTGCTTCAAATTGTCCTGGGTTTACGACGTGGCCAGAGAGTGAGTAAAGCGTGGTTCCTTTGCTCTTTTCAGTGCCCATTGATTGATACCACTCAGCACCATTAGCAACAATCGCCGGAACCGATGCAATGGATTCAACGTTATTCACCACAGTTGGGCGGGCATATAAACCAGCAATAGCTGGGAAAGGTGGGCGCAAACGTGGTTGACCGCGGAAACCTTCAAGTGAATCAAGGAGAGCAGTTTCCTCGCCGCAAATATAAGCACCGGCGCCAACGTGCAGAACTAACTCGACGCCGTTACCTAAGTAACCAGCTGCATATGCATCTTCAATTGCTTGGTTCATTCGGCGAACTACATGTGTTACTTCGCCACGAATATAAATGAAAGCATGCTTTGCGCGAATTGCGTGAGCTGCAATTATGCAACCTTCGATAAGTACGTGTGGGTTAGCCATCAATAGCGGCGTATCTTTACAAGTGCCAGGCTCTGATTCATCCGCATTTACAACTAAGTAGTGATCTTTGTTATCGCCTTGTGGAATAAAGCCCCACTTCATGCCAGTAGGAAAACCAGCGCCACCGCGACCACGTAGACCAGAATCTTTGACAAGTTGAATCACTGCATCAGGATCCATAGCAAGTGCTTTTGCAGACGCGGTGTATCCACCATGACGCTTGTACGCTTCAATCGTAAATGAATCTTTTTCATCCCAATGTGCCGAAAGCACTGGCGCAAGTTTTGTCATTACTTACCTTCCTTGCTTAGCTTTAAGCCGAGCAGCGTTGGCTCGCCAGCTTGAACGCCTTCGTTTGCGAGTCCATCATTAACGCCAGCTAAAACTGCTGATGCTTCTTTCCAAGTTACTAATTTACTTGGACCACGAGTTGGTGGCTTTGGATTTCCGCTGCGCATTGAATCAACTAAATCTTTTGCTGATTGCACAGTCTGGTTATCGTAAAATTCCCAGTTGGCCATAACTACAGGTGCGTAATCGCAAGCTGCGTTACATTCAATGTGTTCGAGTGAAACTTTGCCATCGGCTGTTACGCCATCATTTTCAACGCCAAGGTGTTCTTTCAAACCAGCGAAAATAGCGTCCCCACCCATGACCGCGCATAACGTGTTGGTGCAAACACCTACGTGGTACTCACCTACTGGCTGATTTTTGTATTGAGTATAGAAAGTAGAAACTGCAGTTACTTCGGCATTTTCTAGCTCTAAAAGTTCAGAAATAATTTCGATGCCTTCGTTATTGATATAGCCAGTAATTGATTGGCTGTAGTGCAACAAAGGCATAATCGCAGAACGCTTACGTGGGTAGCGAGCAATGATTGCTTCCATTACTGCTAACTGATCATCGTTATATGCCATTAGCGATCAACCCCGCCCATAACCGGATCAATCGAGGCAACTGCGCCAATGATGTCGGCAACCATGCTGCCTTCGCACATTGCTGAAGTTGATTGCAAGTTATTAAATGATGGTTCGCGGAAGTGAACGCGATACGGACGAGTGCCACCGTCAGAAACTAAGTGCACGCCAAGTTCGCCACGAGGAGATTCGATAGCAACATAAACCTGACCAGCTGGAACTTGGAATCCTTCAGTTACTAACTTGAAGTGGTGAATCAAAGCTTCCATTGATTCGCCCATGATTTCGCGAATGTGATCGAGTGAGTTTCCCATTCCATCATTACCAACTGCAAGTTGTGATGGCCAAGCAATTTTCTTATCAGCAACCATTACTGGTTGGCCTTCAGATTTTTCTAACTTGTCACAAGCTTGTTCAATGATGCGAAGTGATTGCTCTAGTTCAGCAATGCGAATTAAGAAGCGACCATAAACATCGCAAGTATCAGCAGTCACAACATCGAAGTCGTATTGCTCGTAACCGCAATATGGCGCCATCTTACGTAGATCCCAAGGCAAACCAGTTGAACGAAGAACTGGGCCAGTAATACCAAGAGTGGTTGCGCCAGCAAGGTCTAAGTAGCCAATACCTTCGGTGCGCTTCATCCAGATTGAGTTACCAACTAGAAGTTTTTCGTTATCTTTAAAGTTTTTACGAAGTTCAGCAACGGTCTCGCGAATCTTGGCAATTGCGCCCTTTGGTAGATCTTGGGCAACGCCACCTGGGCGCACATAAGCCATATTCATGCGTAAACCTGAAACTAATTCGAAGATATCAAGCACTCGTTCGCGCTCACGGAAGCAGAAGATCATCGGTGAAAGTGCACCGAGTTCGAGAGCGCCGGTACCAAGAGCAACCATGTGAGAAGAAATGCGGTTGAACTCCATCATCATCACGCGAATCTGGTTTGCGCGCTCTGGGGCTTCGATACCAAGAAGTTTTTCAACACCTAAGCAGTAAGCAGTTTCATTGAAAATTGGTGACAAGTAATCCATGCGAGTTACGAAAGTAACGCCTTGAGTCCAGCTGCGATATTCGGTGTTCTTTTCGATACCGGTGTGCAGGTAACCGATTCCGCAACGAACTTCGGTAACTGTTTCGCCTTCAAGTTCTAGAACTAAGCGAAGCACGCCGTGAGTTGATGGGTGCTGCGGACCCATGTTTACAACAACGCGCTCTTCTTTCGCCTGCCCAATTTCAGTAACTAGTGAATCCCAATCGCCACCGGTAACTGAGAAAACAGTTCCTTCGGTAGTTTCGCGAGAGGATGCGTATGGATCTACGTATGTGCTCACTTGTATGACCTACGTTCACTCGGTGGCGGCACAGTTGCGCCTTTGTACTCAACTGGAATTCCGCCGAGTGCATAATCTTTACGTTGTGGGTGTCCTTGCCAATCATCTGGCATCAAGATGCGAGTTAGCCCTGGGTGGCCATCAAAAATAATTCCGAACATGTCAAAAGTTTCGCGTTCGTTCCAGTTGTTGCCAGCCCAAACTTCAACCAGTGAAGGAATGTGTGGATCTGAATCAGGCACGCTAACTTCAAGACG
>CAJAFH010000135.1 GCA_903939005.1 uncultured Actinomycetes bacterium
AAACCTTCAGCGACAGTTGGAAAAGCCCTCGACTTCTTACTTGAATTGCGGTTAGAACGTGGCCCATTGGGTGAAGAAGAAGCCACAAAAGAGTTACTTGCTTGGTGGCAGGAATTTTCCGCGTCTTAATAATCGAACCGCAGTTGCTAAGTAGATTGCTGATACCAAAGTAGGTACCTGCCAACCTTGGCCAGAGTCAGATAACAAGAGCGCGGCAATCACACCACCACTAACAATCGCGGCATTTACCAAAACATCGTAAACAGCGAAAACGCGACCACGGTAATAATCGTTAATTTTGGATTGCACAAGTGCATCATTAGTAACTTTGAAACTCTGACCGAACAAACTGGTTAGAAATGCGGCAAGAAATAGAGTTACTTCAGTTCCCCAAATAGCTAGCGGTAGCGGGCCAATAACACTTAAGAACATCATGCTTCTCATCCATTTGTGGCGGCCATATTTCTTAACGCCAAAAGGTGCGATAAGTGCACCTAAAACAATTCCAATTCCGGCTATGGAAAATGCTAAAGCTAAACCTGACAATCCAGCTTCTGGCTGATTAGGATCGTTAAATGTATTGCGTTCTAACATCAGACCAACCAAAGTAAGCGCCGTTAGGCCACCGCGTTGAAAACCATTAGCAATAATTCCGCGCATTGCATCAACATGAACGCCAAGAAAATTCCACCCCTCGCGCAGTTCCACGAAACCTTGGGTAAGTGAAGCTGGTTTACGTTCATGCTCCAGTGGGCCAATTTCTAATTTACGCAAACGCAGTGCCATGGTTGAAGCCAACGCATAGCCACAACTTGCAGCAAGAATTAAATAGGCATCAACATGATCGGCAGTTGCGAATGAGTCAAACAGTTTGCGCAACCCAAGGCCTAATCCGCCACCTAAAACTAAGAAGACCGAACCGCCAGTAACCGCCATAGCGTTCGCGGAAATTAAATTTGGTTGATCAACTAATAAAGGCAAACCAGCAGATGTTGCAGCCAGAATTAGACGGTTAAGGCCGAATGCAATTAAAACCAAAACTGTAAGTTCTAGCCCGGTTCGCCCCGTGAAAACTAAGAGTGCGATTAAAAGTAAATCTAAGGCGCGAGAGAAGTTTGAGATAAAGAGAGCTCGTTGCCTAGAAACGCGATCTAATACCGTTCCGACAAATGGCCCGATAATTGAATAAGGAAGTAGTACAACGGCAAATGCCAACGCAGCACTTAGAGCACTGGCTTGGCGTTCCGGTGAGAAGAGAACAAATGTTGCAAGCGCCCCTTGAAAGATTCCATCAGTGCCTTGGCCAATCCAGCGCACTAATAGCAGGCGCGATAACCGCGGGTGCCTGAGCAACTGCCAGAAGTTCATATTGGCAAGCGTAGTTACTTAAGACCCTTTATTCTTAGCTTTAATGAAATCGCAACGCTCGTACATCGACTATTCACTTGATAAGCGTGCCACGTTGGCCGCGCTCTTTCGAGGTACGGTCAATGCTTGCGATGCTGATCCATATTTGATGCGAGCAGCCAAATTCCATGGCGTTAGAACCACCAGGCCATGCCCAGTTTGCAAACATGTTTCAATGGTTGAGCTTATGTATACCTTTGGCGATCAACTCGGCCAATACTCAGGTCGCATTAAAAGCGCCGAGGAACTACGCCAAATGGAAAAAGATTATGGTGAGTTTCGGGTTTACATAGTTGAAGTTTGTCGCGATTGTTCCTGGAATCATCTCTGCGTCTCTTTTGTTCTGGGTGACGGCGTTGAGCGCAAACCACCCCGTTACACCCGAACCCTTGAAGATAGTGACTGGGCTTAACAGGTAGCCTAGAACCATGGCATTTAAGCTCTCGAAACGTTTATTTATCAGGGCTGCCATCTTTCTAGGTGGCTTTGGATTCGTGGCGGGTTCGACCTTATTTGCGATTGCTTATTTCACGGTTTCAATTCCAGACCCAAATGCATATGTAAATAGCCAAGCCACAATTATTCAATATGCCAACGGCGAAGAAATCGGCCGCATCGGTGCTCAAAATCGAACCATTGTTTCGCTCACTAAAATTCCATTACATCTGCGTGAAGCGGTGATGGCAGCTGAAGATCGTGATTTCTATACCAATAAAGCATTTAGTCCAATAGGAATTTTGCGTGCGTTAAAAAATAATTTACTTGGCGGTTCACTGCAAGGTGGATCAACAATTACACAGCAATATGCGAAAACTGCATTTTTAACTTCAGAACGAACAATTCAGCGAAAAATAAAAGAATTAGTAATTGCTATTAAATTAGAGAATCAACTTTCTAAAGATGAAATTTTAGAGAACTACTTAAATACAATTTATTTCGGTCGTGGTTCTTATGGTGTGCAGACTGCATCGCAGCAGTATTTCAATCGCACTGTAGATCAACTCTCGGTTTCACAAGCGGTGGTCTTGGCCTCAATTCTGCGCTCACCTGGTTTATATGATCCAGCGTTTAATAAAGATAACCGACCTCGGCTGGAATCACGTTTCGCCTATGTTGTTAACGGAATGGTCGAAAAAGGTTGGCTAACCGAGAAAGAGGGAGCAAAACTCAAGATTCCGTTTATTGCACCTCGTGCAACTTCTGGTTCACTAAGTGGACCTAAAGGCCACATTATCGAAGCGGTCCGTAAAGATTTAATTAAATTTGGCTTTACTGAAGATCAAATCATGGTCGGTGGTTTAGTCGTAAAAACAACTTTGGTTCAACAAGCACAGCAAGCTGCAGTCGATGCAGTTAATAAGCAATCTCCCGCCAAAGCTCCAGATAATTTGCATATTGGTTTAGTTGCGATTCGCCCCGGAACCGGCGAAATCATTGCCATGTATGGTGGAAAAGACTACTTAGCGCGGCAATTAAATGATGCAACTCAATCAATTGCGCTAGCTGGCTCTACCTTCAAACCATTTGCCTTTATCGCAGCGCTTGAACAAGGAATTCCACTTACTTCAATGTGGAATGGTGACAGCCCACAAACATTTGACGATGCCGGAAAGCCATATGAAGTTTCTAATTATGGAAACGAAGGCTGGGGTCAGACTTCGATGTTAAATTCCATGGTCCATTCAATAAACACCGTCTTTGTTCCCCTCGGAATCAGAGTTGGTCCAGATAACGTTGTTGATGCCGCAAGACGTGCCGGCATTCCAGAAACTGTTGCCATGATGCCAACACCATCAGTTGTACTTGGTGCAGCTAGCCCACATGTAATTGATGTAGCAAGTGCCTATGCAACTTTTGCGGCTAATGGAATTTACGCTAAGCCATACTTGATTAGCCAAGTTCGTGGTTCAAATAACGGCGTGCTTTACGAAGGAAAACCGCAAACTCAAGAAGTCTTCGCTGCCGACGTTATAGCCGACTTAACATATTCACTAACAAAGGTTGTAACTAGTGGAACTGGTGCCGCTGCACTGAGTTTAGGCCGACCAGCGGCAGGTAAAACTGGTACTAGCCAATCGAACGCATCTGCTTGGTTTAGCGCATACACCCCGCAGTTGGCCGCTTCTGTTGCCCTCTTCCGCGACAATGCATCGCAGTCACTTAATGGCATCGGTGGCTTGACGTCACTAACTGGTGGAACTTTCCCAGCGCGCATCTGGGCAGCGTTTATGAAGGGTGCGCTAAAAGGCGAACCAGTTCTTAATTTCCCAGCTCCTTCAAATATTGGTGGATTAGATCCAGTAGTGATGACTTCTGGCGGCGTTCAGGTTTATAAGAAGAAGTAATAAGAACCTAAATTGAAAACGCGCACGATAGTTTTCTTCGCATTTATCGCCAGCGTTATTTCATTTGCCAAATTCTCACCCTGTATAGGCTTTAACTGGGCTACTCCAGGCCAATATATTCACGCTTGTTACTCTGATTTACCAAGCCTTTTAGGTAATCGCTCAATCGGCAGCGGCGCTTGGGCATTTAGTGGCGATCAACCAGTTGAGTATCCAGTGATAACTGGTTTAGTCATGTACTTAACGGCGCAACTTGCCGAAGTTACAACAACTTACTATCTATTAAATGCCGCTCTTCTTGCACTTCTATTTATCGCCGTTTCATTAATCACTGCGCGAATTCGCCCACAATTTGGTTATTTACTTTCCTTCACACCCGCAGTTATTGCATCGCTATATATAAATTGGGATCTCTGGGCAATTGCAACCATGATGATTTCTATTTATTGGTTCGACCGTAAGCAATATGATTTAAGTGCGCTAGCAATCGGAATCTCGATCGCAACGAAATTCATTCCAGTTTTCCTAATTCCAATTGCGATATATATTTTCTATCGAAATACGAATCTAAAAGGCGCCCTTAGATATTTAGTTATAACTGGTGGTACGTGGCTAGTGATCAATTTACCGGTAGCGCTTACAACACCAGAAGGCTGGTGGTATTTCTATAAGTTAAATATTGAACGCGTCGCTGACTGGGGATCACTTTGGTACGCCCTCTCAGCTTTAGGTATCGGACTTGCAAACCTAAATTACCTTTCTATATTGTTATTACTAGCTTGTGTGGCGGCTTTGGGAATTTTCTTATTCGCACTCGACTACATTCCAACACTGGCGCAAATTGCATTTATCGTAATCGCAGCTGTCACCTGTGTTAGCAAGGTTTACTCGCCGCAATATGTTCTGTGGTTGGCACCGCTTGCGTTAATTGCACTTATTGATAAGCGCGACCTACCTGCGTTCTGGATCTGGCAGGTTTCCGAAGTTATCTATCACGTTGCAATCTGGCAACACCTAGCAACCGTGACAGGCGCCAGATTTGGTTTGCCAGTCACCGGCTACGCCTTGATCAGCCTGCTTCGCATCGCAACCACGGTCTTCCTGATTGCCGTTTTGGTCCGCCGAGCCCTGGCGCTTAGATCCCCAAACAAGCCTGATTCACAGGGCAAATTGGCCGATTTTCTCTTTGAGGCAGGCAAGAGTTACCCTTAGCCTCTTGTTTCACCTCTTTATATATGTCAGTCCGCTGAAATATATTTGGGTAAATGAGAGCACTAACCCTCCTGTCACGGAAATGCCGTGGCCGTCTTAGTCCAGAGGAGGTCGGGTTAACGCATGCGTCACTACGAACTAATGGTCATTCTTGATCCAGAGTTAGAAGAAAGAACAGTTACACCATCACTTGAGACATATCTCAAGATCATCAAAGATAGCGGCGGCAGAGTCGACAAGCTCGATGTTTGGGGCAAGCGCCGTATGTCATTCGAAATCCTTAAGAAGTCTGAAGGAATTTACGCAGTTGTAGATATGCACTGCGAACCAGCAGCGATTAAAGAACTTGATCGTCAGCTAAATCTAAATGAATCAGTTCTTCGTACGAAGTTAATTCGTCCGGAATAAAAGCACGGCACCCACGAGTAGATACGAGAGAAGGAAAAAATGGCAGCAGGAGATACAACAATCACAATGATCGGCAACTTAGTAGACGATCCAGAGCTACGTTTCACACCATCAGGTGCGGCGGTAGCAAAGTTTCGTGTTGCTTCAACTCCTCGTTATTTAGATAAAGCAACTAATGAATGGAAAGATGGCGAAAGCCTTTTCCTTCAATGTCAGATCTGGCGTCAAGCAGCAGAAAATGTTGCTGAGTCACTGACAAAAGGTATGCGAGTCATTCTTTCGGGTCGCCTAAAGCAACGTTCATATGAAACAAAAGAGGGCGAAAAGCGCACCGTCTTTGAAGTAGAAGTTGATGAAGTAGGTCCATCACTTCGCAGTGCAACTGCGAAAGTTACCCGCGCACAACGTGCAGCAGGTGGCAACAGTGGATTCTCTGCTCCAGCAGCTGAAAGCTTTAATGATGATCCTTGGGCTGCATCAACCTCAACACCATCTGCTGGCGGCTGGGCAACCACCACTAGCGATGAACCTCCGTTTTAAACCAACCTATCCATCCATTCCTAGTCTTATCTAAGAGTTAAATCTCTTTTTAAAAAACTAGGGCCCTCGAAAAGGAGCACCACAATGGGAGCAAGAAATAACCGGGCTTTAAAAGAGCCTAAGAATAAGGGCGCGAAAGCTGCTGCCCTTAATAAGAAGTTTAAGAAGAAGCCATGCAGCTTCTGCCAGAACAAAGTTACTTACATTGATTACAAGGACATCAACACCTTGCGTAAGTACATCTCTGATCGCGGCAAGATTCGCGCACGTCGCGTAACTGGTGCATGCACACAACATCAACGTTCAGTAGCAACAGCTGTTAAAAACAGCCGTGAAGTAGCGCTACTGCCTTACACATCTACAGCGCGATAAGGAGCGATGACAATATGAAACTCATCCTTACTCGCGAAGTTGCTGGGCTTGGTCAAGCTGGCGATGTTGTAACTGTTAAAGATGGCTTTGGCCGCAACTACTTGCTTCCACGCGGAAACGCGATTACCTGGAGCCAAGGCGGAGAGAAGCAGATCGAAGGAATTCGTCGTGCTCGTGCAGCGCGCGAGATCCGCGATATCGATCACGCTAACTCAATCAAGGCAACACTTGAAGCAGCAACTCTTACCATTAAGGTAAAAGTTGGTACCGGAAATCGTCTATTCGGTTCAGTAACCGATAAAGATGTAGCAGCAGTAATCAAGAGCGCAGTTGCGATCGATATCGATCGTCACAGCATCAAGATGGCTGGCCACATCAAGAAGATTGGTACCCATTCAGCAAAGGTCTCGCTAGAGCACCATGTAACTGCCACAATTACTCTGACAGTTGTAGCTGAATAAATAAATTAGAACGGGCTCGTCGCTAATTGCGTCGGGCCCGTTTTATTTTCTACAACCAACCAGATTTTTTAAATTTGCGATAAAGAATTGCAGTTAGAACTACCAAAGATCCAACAACTAGCGGATAACCAAATTTCCAGCGTAGTTCGGGCATAAAATCAAAGTTCATTCCATATATTCCAGCAACCATAGTTGGCACTGAAGCCAACGCAACATATGAAGTAATTTTGCGCATATCCGCATTTTGTTGAACCTGTACATGCGCCAAATCTGCTTGTAGCGCTGAAGCCAGTAGAGAATCTAAGCCAGCTGCGGCATCGGAAGCTCGAGACAAATGATCAAGAGTGTCTCTGAAGAATGGTGTTAAATTATTAGGCACATGAGGGGCACCTTCGCTTGCTAACTTCTGTAATGGCGAAAGAAGTGGATCAATTGCGTGACGGAATTCAATAATTTCGCGTTTTAGAAAATAAATCTCTTGCGATTGAGTTTGTCGCTTACCACTGAAGACTTTGTTTTCAACCTGAACTACATCTATTTCAAGTTCAACTGCGATATCTATGTAGCAATCAATCACATGGTCTATAACAGCGTGCAGCACTGCGTATGGGCCTTTAGCTAATTGCTCAGGATTATTCTCTAGAGTATGACGCGTGTTCTTAAGTGGCGCACCATCACCATGGCGAACAACTACGATGAAGTATTCACCAATGAAACAGAAGATTTCACCAGTTGAAACCAGACTCTTCTCTTCATCGTAAAAAACCGTTTTGAGAACACAGAACTGAACCCCGGGATACTCTTCAAACTTCGGGCGCTGTTTAGCGGTAATAGCATCTTCAATTGCAAGGGGA